>NZ_LKBY01000114.1:0-57974 GCF_002699915.1 Pseudomonas sp. ICMP 8385
TAGGACCTGGCCGTCACACAATCTCCCGCTATATCCCGGCTCATCCCACTGACTTCCTACCAGTGCCATATCTAGAACCTCCTCACAACCGATCGACTATCGCACCCGCCGTATCGACCTGGTGCTGTGCTACTCCAATGGCGAGCATCCGGGCCTGGAAAGTATCCGCCTGATGCCCGAGCGGATGGCCCCGGTGTGCAGCCCTCAATATGCCCAGGCCCATGGCTTGATCGGGCACCCGGAACGCCTGGCGCACTGCACGGTGCTGCACGATGTGGCGGCGTGGGACAACATTGCATTCGATGCAGAATGGCGTTTATGGCTGGATGCGGTGGGCGACCACAGCGAGCTGCCAAACCGCTTCATGACCTTTGACCGCTCCGACTTGAGCACCCTCGCGGCAATCAACCACGCGGGCGTCGCCATTGGCCGTGAGCAACTGGTACGCAAGCGCGTGCAGGATGGCGAGTTGGTGCTGCCGTTCGGTGAGTTCAGGGAGGCGGTGAACTATGGCTACTATCTGGTGCACCCCGCCCACGAAACCCTGCCCAGACGGCTCAAGGCGCTGATCGACTGGCTGACCGAGCAAGCCCTTTCATCCCAACGACCCGCCTGATGAGCTCACGTCACACTGCCCACGGTCCTGCGCCCACCGTGAATCACCCCATGCACCAACAACCCCGCCACCAGCCCCCAGAACGCGCCGCCAATGCCCAGCAACGTGACATTGGCCGCCGTCGCCAAAAAGGTGATCAGCGCGGTTTCCCGGGTACGTGTATCGGCCATGGCATTGGCCAGGCTTGAACCAATGGCCCCAAGCAGCGCCAGGCCCGCCAGGGTGGTGATAAACGCGCGGGGCAGGACCATGAACAAGGTCGCCAGCGTCACGCCAAATACCCCGACCAGGATATACAACGCCCCACACACCAACCCGGCGATATAGCGTTTGGACGGATCCTGATGGGTATCGCGCCCGGTGCAAATCGCCGCTGTGATCGCCGCGATATTGAACGCATGGGCCCCGAACGGCGCCATTAGCAGAGAACCCAGGCCGGTGACGGTGATGATCGGGTTCGCGCTGGTCTTGAACCCGTCGTTGCGCAGCACCAGCATGCCGGGGATGTATTGCCCAGTCAGGGTGATCACGAACAGCGGCAAGGCCACGCCAAAAAACGCCGCGATGGAAAAATGCGGCATTTCAAACACAGGGGCGGCCAGTTGCAGCTGCAGGCTGTGCAGGTCCAGCCGCTGTTGGGCGAGCAGCAAGCCCAGGCCAATCAACAGAATCCCGACCATCGCATACCGTGAAGTGAAACGGCGCAGCACCGCGTAGGACACCACCAAGGCAATCACCAGCAGCGGGTCCGCGCTGGCCCCACCAAACGCCGCCACGCCAAATTGCAGGAGAATCCCCGCCAGCAAACCCGCCGCAATGCCACCGGGGATCAGCCGCACCAAGCGCTCAAACGCACCGCTCAGGCCCAGCACGATAAAACCGATGGCGCACATCACATAGGCGCCGATCACCTCGGCATACGGTGTAAACGGCATGACCGTCGCCAGAAAGGCCACCCCCGGCGTCGACCACGCCGTGATGATCGGCTCGCGGTGGCGGTAGCTCAACCACGCGCCGGTCACGCCCACGCCGATACTCACCGACCAGACCCAGGACGCGGTTTGCGCCGCGCTCAGTTGCGCCAGGTGCGCGGCCTGGAACACCAGGACAAAAGTGCCGGCGTAATTGACGATGACGGAAATCAGCGCGCTGATGCTGGGGGACAGGTAGTCGGCGAGGCGCAGGCGTGAGGCGGGTCGGTTCATGGCGCATTCCTTTGGTTGAGGCCGCAAAGGCTAACAAGCACCGGACCGTCCTTTCAGTCCACTTCCCCACCTTGCACCAGACCACCCTTGAGGGCCTTGGCCAACTGTCGGCTGGCACTCTCTATTTCACTGGGCGTCAGCGCCGAGAACCCCAGCAGCCAGCCGCCCCGTGCCGGTGGCCGGGCATAGAGCCGCGTCAGGCCCGGCAACTGGATACCCACCCGCGCCGCCTGGCGAATCGTCTCCAGCTCCGACCATCCCTCATGCAGCACACAAGGCAACTGCAAGCCCCCGGGCGGCAAGCTGGCGGTGACCACATGGCTCAAGTGGCGGCCGACCGCCTCGGCCATGGCGTCACGTCGCTCGCCGTAGATTTTGCGCATGGCGCGTAGATGGCTGCCGAAATGCCCATCGCTCATAAAGCGCGCCAGGGTCAACTGGGTGATTTGCGGGGTGTGGCCGTCGAGGATGCTGCGGGCGTAAGTCATGGGCTTGACCAATTCCCGGGGCAGCACCATAAAGCCCATGCGCAAGCCGGGGTACAGGGATTTGCTGAAGGTGCCGAGGTACAACGTGCGCTGGTAGTTGTCCAGGCCCTGCACACAGGCGGTCGGCAGGCCTTCGTAGTGAAACTGGCTGTCGTAGTCGTCCTCGATGATCCAGCCTTGGCGCTGCGCGGCCCAGGCGATCAGGTCCAGGCGCCGCTCCAGCGCCAGGGTCGCGCCGCTGGGGTATTGATGGGACGGTGTGACATACACGGCGTTGGCGCCGCTGCGGTCGGCGCGCAAGGCGTCGATACACAGGCCCTTGGCGTCCACTGCCACCGGCACCACCTTGAGCTGGGCCATTTCAAACGCCTTGCGGGCGCCGAAGTAACCCGGGTCTTCCATCAGGATCGGCTGGCCTTCATCCACCAGCACCTGCGCGCACAAATACAGGGCCTGGCGCGTACTGGACAGCACCAGCACCTGATCCGGCGTGACCCGCGCACCGCGTTCCAGGTTCAGGTAATCGGCGATGGCCTGGCGCAGGGGTTCGGCGCCTTGCGGGTCGCCGTGCAACAGCAGGTTCGGGCGATAATCCTTCAAGGCCTGGCGGTGCAGGCGCTCCCAGATGCCCACGGGAAAAGTGCGCGTTTCCGGCAACCCCGTGGCAAATGCCTTGACCACCTGCTGGTCGGTAACGCCGCCGCTGGCGAGGATCTGCGCGCCCCTGGCACTCAACGCCGAGGCCTGGTTCGTCACCACCGGCCGGCGCTTGCGCGCCCCCAGCAGGCTCGGCCCGATCTTCTCGGAGACGAAACTGCCCGAGCCTTCGCGCCGGCACAGGTAACCGTCCAATTGCAGTTGGACGTAGGCCATTTCCACGGTATCCCGGGAGATGCCCAGTGACTTGCCCAGCGTACGCGTGGCGGGCAAGCGGCTGCCGGGCGCGAGGATGCCCTCGAGGATCAACTGGCGCAGCACGCGCTGCACCCGGACCCGCAAATCCAGGGTGGCCAGCTTGGGGTCTGCCAGACGGATCTTCAGCGTGTCCAGTTCAAGGTTGTGGGTCATTGACTTGGCCAAGAGGGTAAAAACCATGCATCTTTGTGCGATGCCGCCGATATGTCCACGACCAATATCGGCGAGCGTTGTGGGCGGGCGCTACAGGGCCATGCGATATTCGATGCAGCCCGAGTCCTCGGCGATCCAGTTGTAGAGTTTCTGCGCGCGCTTATTGGTCTGCTGGGTATGCCAGTACAACCGTGCGCAGCCGTGGTATTGCGCATAGCGCTGGACCCATTCGATCAGCAGTTTGCCGGTGCCGCCGCCGCGCACCGTGGGGGCCACGTACAGGTCTTCGAGGTAGCAGAAGTCGGCGACCGCCCAGGTCGAGCGATGCAACAGCGCATGCACCAGCCCCACCAACTCATCGCCCTGCACCGCCACGGCGCAGGTCATGGCTTCATCGGCATCGAGCAAGCGGCTGAAGGCGGTGCGGGTGGTGGCCTCATCCAGGCTGACTTGATAAAAGTCCTGGTACGCCAGCCACAGTTGCAGCCATTGCTCATAGTCTTCAGGTTGCACTGCCCTGACCACGATTGCCTGTGGATCGTTACTCATCGCGTTCTCCTATCGGGAACCCCAGGCCGGGATGGCTCGGGACAAGGCAATGGTAGGTTTCCCTGGCCGCGGCGAACCGACCACTTCGAGGCTACTTGGCAGGCCAATCCACAATAGGTTCTGCGTTCACAATTCGTTAAGGATTGCCTTCGTATACTCCAACACTGCCCCCTTGCCTGCGGTAACCCATCCCATGACCCGCCCTGCCCCACTGTTGCTGCTGCTTGCCGGTCTGCTGTTCTTCGTGGCCCTGGGCAATCACGAGTTGCAAGGCTCCACCGAAGCCCGAGTGGCGGGGATTGCCATGGCCATGCACCTGGATAACGACTGGGTGGTGCCGCGCCTGTTCGGTGAGCCCTTCCTGGAAAAACCACCCCTGAGCCTATGGCTGGATGCCGGGGCGATCCGCCTGTTTGGCGCCAGCACCGGCGCGGTACGCCTGGCCTCGGCGTTTGCCGGGTTGTTCAGTGTGATGCTGCTGTACGCCATGCTGCGCCGCTTCGGGCGGCCCAAGCCCCTGGCGTTTTGCGCGGCGTTAATGCTAGCGACCATGGCCAGTTACTGGAGCAATGTGCGCGGCGTGGGCGAGGATGCGTTGCTCAGCCTCGGCGTGACCCTGGCGCTGCTGGCGTTCTACCAGGCCACCCGGCCCGAGGCGCAACACACCTCCAACATGGGCAGCTGGCTGTTGTTTAGCGCCGGGATGGCAATCGCCACCTTGAGCAAAGGCGTGCTGGGCCTGGCGATGCCGGGCATTGTGATTTTTGCCTACCTGGCCTGCATCGGCCTGTTGGACAAGCGCGTGCAGCCCGGCCAATGGCTGCGCCCGGGCGTGTTCACTTTAGTGGCGTTGGTGCCTTTATGTATCTGGCTGGTTTTTTTGTATCAGCGCGGTGGGATGCAAGCGGTCGGTGAGGTGTTATGGACCAACAGTGTCGGACGTTTCAGCGGCTCCTTCGTCGAAGCCGGGCATTACGAGCCGATCTACTACTACCTCGCCAAATTGCCCGAAGCCTTTTTGCCGTGGAATATCCTGGTGTACCTGGGCCTGTGGCACTTTCGCAAACGCCTGGCGAGCAATCGTTACCTGCTGTTTTTCAGCCTGTGGCTGGTGGCGCAATTTACCCTGCTGACCTTCGCGTCGAGCAAGCGCACGGTCTACCTGATGTCGCTGACACCGGCGGCGGCCGTCCTGGCCACCGAGTATGGAGCCGTCCTGCTCGGGCGCCTGAGCGAACGCCTGCGCCGCCGCCTGATTGCCGGCGTGTTTACCCTGGTGATCGCCTGCTACCTGGGCGCCGCGATCTGGTATGCCCCCAAGGCCGACCGCCGTGAATCCTTCGTGCCCCTGACCAACCAGGTCCAGGCACTGCAAGCCCAAGGCCACACGGTGGTGCTCTACCAACCCAATGAGCGCGTGGCCGGCGCCACGGTGTTCTACACCATGCGCAACCTGCCGATCCTGCAATCGCCAGCGCAACTGCGCACCTATCTCGATGCCAAGCCGGGCAACGTGGCGCTGCTGGACCGCATCGAAGAACTGCCGACCCCGGTCACTCCCCTCCAGAAAATCACCGTGGGCAGCCGCCCCTACTACTTTGTCGAACAGTAAGGCCTACCAGAGCGCCAGGTCGTACGTCAGGTAGACCCGGTAGTTATCGCGGTCACTGGCATAGGTGGAACGGTAGGTGGCCTTGCGCAATTCCACGCCCAGGCCTTTGAGGGTACTGTCCTGGATCACGTAGCGCAGGTGGGTGTCGGACTCCCACTCGCGCGCTTCGCGGCCCTTGAAGTCGCCGTTCTGGCCCTTGTAGTAACGGGTCATGAAGCTCAGGCCCGGCAGCACGGCGGCGAAGTCATAGTCATAGCGCAGCATCCAGGTTTGCTCACCAGCCTGGATAAACTTGCCGACCCCAGCGTTGCTGAACGAGTACACCGTCGACACGCTGGCATAGGGCAGCGCGGTGTCGCCGCTGACTTTCTGGTAGCCCACGCCCAGTGCCTGCGGCCCCAGGCGATAGGTGAACAGGCCGCTGAACATGTCGCTGTCGACCTTGCCGTTGCGCGCCTCGCCGGCTTCATTGCTGATGAAGTAGCGCAAGTCACTGGTCAGGCTGCCCGGGCCCAGCGGCTGTTTATGCACCAGGCCGAGGAATTGCTGGCGATAGAATTCGCGCATTTCCCCGTAGTACCAAGTGCCACTGAGCGTAGGCGTGAAGGCATAGGTGGCGCCGGCAAAATCAAAGTCGCTGCCCTTTCTGCCGCTGTAGCCCTGTGGATAAATATCCACGCTGTCGGTGGAGTTGCGCTGCTTGAATTGATCCAGGTGCCCGCTGTGCAGGTACAGGTTGCGGATGCCGCTGTATTCGACCTGGGTGCCGCGAAATGTCTGGGGCAGCAGGCGCCCGTCGTTGTGCACCAGCACCGGGATCTTGGGCAACAGGGTGCCGGTTTTCACCACGGCCGCGCCGATGCGCATTTTTGCGGTCACGCCAAGGCTGGAAAACTCATTGGCGGCGCGCCCATCGTCGTGGACCGGCAACAGGCCGGTGCCCGCATGGGTGCGGCTGGAATCGAGCTTGATCCCCGACAGCCCCAGGGCATCCAGGCCAAAGCCTACGGTGCCTGCGGTGTAGCCTGACTGCAGGTTGAGCAGAAAGCCTTGCGCCCACTCCTTGCGGTCCTCGCCACCGTCGCGATAACCGTCGTTGAAATAGTAATTGCGCAGGGTCAGCTTGCCCTGGGAATCCTCCCAGAACCCCTGGGCCATCAGCGATGGCGACAGACTCGCCAGCAAGCCGGCGGTGACCGCGCCGCCCCTCGTGAAACGCTCACGCATACCTGTTTCCTCAATGCCGTATTGTCGATTTTTATGGGCAGTTGCGCCGTGTGCCAGGCTGGACGCCAGGTCACATTGGGGCGGACACTAACGGCTTGCCGAACGCCCCACAACGTTATGCGAGAAGCGCATGACGCTATGCGCAAAGCCGCCCTTCGACAGGAAACCCACGGTGAACCTCAAGCAACTCGAAGCCTTCAAGGCGATCATGTCCACCGGCTCGACCATCGGCGCGGCCACGCGCATGGGCCTGTCGCAGTCTGCGGTCAGCCGCCTGTTGAGCCAGTTGGAGGACGCCCTGGGATTTGCCCTGTTCCTGCGCAAAAAGGGTCGTTTGATGGCCACGCCAGAGGCCGAGGAATTGCTCACCGAAGTCGCCGGCCTGGTGGACGGCATGCAGCGTATCCAGCGCCTGGCGGATGAGATGCGCGTCGGCCGCTCGCGCAAGAGCCTGCTCAAGGTCGGCGTGCCCACCAGCATGACCCAGCAATTGTTGCCGCGTATTGTTGCGGACTTTCTCAAGGACCATGAAGACATCGTGGTCGAGTTGCTGACCGGCTCCTACGACATGATCGAGCGCGCCGTGCTGGACCGCGCAGCCGACCTGGGTTTTGTGCGCCTGCCCACCGAGATTCCCGACTTCGATATCGAGCCGGTGCTGCACACCGAAGGCGTGTGCGTGATGCCGGCCGACCACCCATTGAGCCGTCACGCGTTCATCGAGGTGCAGCATCTGCGCGATGTGCCCCTGGTGATGCTGGGCCGGCAACGGGCGGTGCGTACCGAGCTGAACCAGATGTTCCGCGCCGCCAACCTGACACCCCAGGTGCGGGTCGAAGTGCACTCGGTGGGCGCCGCCTGCAGCTTTGTCGCCGAAGGCCTGGGGGTGTCGATCGTCAATGGCTTGCTGGCCAGCCACTTCATGCACCTGCCGATTGTCAGCCGGCCGTTTCGCCCGGCGCTGCCCTATACATTTGGCCTGGCGTTTCGGGCCGATGAACCACGCTCGCAGCTGGTAACGGCCTTTGCCGAGCACCTCAAGCAGCGGCTGAATCTCATCGAAAAAAACCCATAACCCCACACCGACTGCGTAAAACGCATACCCCAACCCGCCCCACGCATAACGTTGTGGGCCTGCGCGCTTTGCCCTAGTGTCCGCCCAACCAAGCGTCACTACCCACAACAATAACAGCGCACACACCCCGCCCAGACGGGGTCGCGCCGGGGCCGCCAGCATGACCGAACCGCAGATCCTCCGTACCCCGCCGCCCACCGAGGCGGCCGCAGACAAACCCGTGCAACGCAAGCAAATCAACCCGGCGATTATTCTGCTGAGCATCGTCCTGCTCGCCGTGGCGTTCACCTATGCAGTGAACGCCGGCAAGTTCCAGCGCCACAATGGCCTGGTGGTGCCAGGCTCGTATCAGGTGCTGGAAAAACAGGACGCCCTCAGCCAGCTGTTCTCCCTGGAACCACGCAAGGCCGGCGACACCGTGGCCCGCCCGGTATCGTTGGTGGAAGGCTTCATGGCCATTCCCCAGGGCATCGAAAAGCGTGCGGCGCTGATTTTCATGGTGCTGTTCATCGGCGGCATGTTCGGCGTGCTGAACAAGGCCGGGGTCATCGACGCCGGGCTGGAGCGCCTGCTGGGCCTGACGCGCGGCAATATCTACGTGCTGGTGCCGAGCCTGATGCTGGTGTTTTCCGCCGGCAGTACCTTTATGGGGTTGGCCAAGGAATTCATCCTGATCGTGCCGTTGATGGTGGCCATGGCCAATCGCCTGGGGCTGTCGAACCTGATTGGCCTGGCCATCGTCACCATCTCGGTGAAGATCGGCTACCTGGCGTCCATCTCCAACCCGGTGGCCTTGTCCGTGGCCCAACCGATGGTCGGCCTGCCAATCTTCAGCGGCTTGAGCATGCGCGTCGCGGCCTATTGCACCTTCCTGCTGGTGGGCATCGCGTTTGTGTTGTGGAGCATTCGCAGGCACGGCTTTGATGCCAGCGCGCAGATCGCCTTTGAAAGCAAGCCCCTGCCGATTCGCCACCTGCTGAACCTGCTGGTGCTGGGCGGCGGGATCGGTTTTTTGGTGTATGCCTCCAACCGCTGGGGCTGGAAATACCATGAGCTGTCGGCGTTCTACCTGCTGCTGACCGTGGCCTTCGCCGTGATCGCCGGGCTGGCCGCCAGCACCGCCGCCAGCGCGTTTGTCGATGGCATGAAAAAGGTCCTGATCGCCGGCGTCTTGATCGGCCTGGCGACCGCCGTGGAAATCATTCTCAGCACGGGCCAGGTTTTGGACACCATCGTCAACAGCCTGGCCAACCTGGTGGGCGACCACGGGCCGGTGGTCTCGGCCTACGGCATGTTCTTCGCGCAACTGGGGCTGGATGTGTTGATCCCGTCCACCTCCGGCCAGGCCGCGGTGACCATGCCGATCTTCGGGCCGCTGGGCCAGTTGTCCGGGGTCAGCCCGCAAACCACCGTGTTTGCCTTTTTGATGGGCAACGGCCTGACCAACATGATCACCCCGACCTCCAGCGGCCTGCTGGTGCTGCTGGCCACCGCCAACGTCGGCTGGGGCCAGTGGGCGCGCTATATCCTGCCGCTGTTCCTGATCTATGCGGTGCTGGCGATGGTGCTGTTGGCGATTGCCGTGCACACCGGATATTGAGTCGATGAGTGTTTTACCTATGCAAACCCTGCACAACCAGATGATCGCCATGCGCGATGGCATCCACCTGGCCACCGATATCTACCTGCCGGACGGCGCAGGACCGTTTCCGGTGGTGATCGAGCGGACGCCCTATGACAAGTGCAAACCGTCGCGCTCGGAAAAACAGCTCGACGGCCAGCACATCTCCCGCGAGCAAATGGCGGCGCGTTTTACCGCCCGGGGGTTTGTCGCGATCTTCCAGGATTGCCGCGGGCGCTACGCCTCCGAAGGGCTGTTCACCAAGTACACCGCCGAGGGTGAAGACGGTTTCGACACCCTGGCCTGGATCGTCCGCCAGCCGTGGTGCAATGGCAGGATCGGCAGCATGGGCCTGTCTTACGCGGCCCATACCCAACTGGCGATGGCCTGCCTGCATCCGCCGGGCCTGAGCAGCATGGTGCTCGACAGCGGCGGCTTCGCCAACGCCTACCAGTGCGGGATTCGCCAGGGCGGCGCGTTTGAACTCAAGCAGGCCACCTGGGCGTTTCGCCAGGCCAAGGAAAGCCCGGCCGCCCTGGCCGACCCGCAGGTGCGCCAGGCGCTGGAAGCGGAAGATCTGCACGCATGGTTCCGCCGTATGCCCTGGCAGGCGGGTCAGTCGCCATTGCGCCATGTGCCCGAGTACGAAGCCTATCTGCTGGAGCAGTGGGCCCAGGGCACCTTCGGCCCCTACTGGCAGAAACCCGGGATTTATGCCGAAGGGCATTACGGGCGCTTGCCGGATATTCCCGTGTTGTTCATGTCCAGTTGGTACGACGCTTATGTCAGTTCGACCCTGGCCAACTACGCGGCCTTTAACCAGGCCAGCCGCGCACCGCAACAATTGATCATGGGGCCGTGGTTGCACGGTGACCGCAATATCAGCCATAGCGGCGATGTGGAGTTCGGCACCCAGGCCGCGTTTGACGGCCAGGTGGCCGAGGATTGGTTGAGTTGCCGCCTGCACTGGTTCGAGCAATCCCTCAAGCCCGGGATGCCGCCACCGCAGGCCCAGGTGAAGGTGTTCCTGATGGGCGGCGGCAGCGGCTTGCCGGATGAAAAGGGGCGCCTGCAACATGGCGGGCGCTGGTTGCAGGCCGAGCACTGGCCACTGCCCGGCACCCAGGCGCTGACCTTGTACCTGGATAAGCAACGGCAATTGACCGAGGTTGCACCCAGCGCTGACGAGGCCGTCTTGGGTTACTACGCCGACCCGGCCAACCCGGTGCCGACCGTGGGCGGGGCCTTGACGTCCGGCGCGCCGATCTTTGTCGGCGGGGCCTTCGACCAGCGTGAACGCGCTGACTTTTTTGGCAGCCGTGGTGACAATCGGCCCTTGTGCGAGCGTGACGATGTGCTGAGTTTCCAGACCGCGCCCCTGGCGGCCGACCTGATTGTCGCCGGGGCGGTGCAGATCGAGTTGTGGATCGACAGCGACGCACCGGACACCGATTTCACCGCCAAGCTGGTGGACGTCTACCCACCGAGCGCCGCCTACCCGGAAGGCTTTGCGATGAACATCACCGATGGCATCCGCCGCTGCCGTTATCGCGACGCTTGGGAGCAGCCCACACCGCTGACGCCCGGCCAGCGGGTGAAGGTGACTATTGAGCCCTTTGCCACCTGCAACCTGTTCAAGCAGGGCCATCGCCTGCGTCTGGACATATCCAGTAGCAACTTCCCACGCTTCGACGTCAACCCCAACAGCGGCGAAGCCGAGGGCCAGGCCAGGCACCCGCGCATCGCGCACAATCGTCTGCACATGAGCCGGGAGGCGGCGTCGTGCCTGGTCCTGAGCATCCTGCCCACAAGCTGACCCCCACCGCCCAGTGGCGAGCGGGCTTGCACGCTCGCCACTGGGCGGCCAGCGGTTGAAAGCAACCACTCATCCACGAAGCCTGCCTTGATTAAAAAACCGTTTCAGCTCTCGCCCTGCCTGCCGATACCCCCTGACTCTCCATCGGCTGGGCGATCTTCCAGCAACTGATGTACACGCAATCTGTTCCTGGAGGAATTCGATGAATACATGGTTTGGCAACATCAGCGTCAACTTGAAACTGGGCCTGGGCTTCGGCCTGGTCCTGGTGCTCACCTCGATCCTTGCGCTCACTGGCTGGACCAGCCTCGGCGGCCTGATCGACCGCAGCAACTGGATGAGCGATATCACCCAGCTCAATGCTTCGCTGACCAAACTGCGGATCGTGCGCCTGCAATACATGCTCGCCAATGGCGACGAAACCGTGGCAGAGAATGTCCAGGCCACCCTCGACAGTTTTGCCGCGCAGCAGCAACAGTTGATCAACAGCTTCAAGAGCCCGGAAAACCTCAAGCTGCTCAACGAACAGAAAGCCATCATCACCGCTTACCAGCAGTCATTGAACAAAATGCGCGAGGCCTACCGTAACGGCAACGCGGCACGTCAGACCATGGGCGAGCGCGCCGACGCCGCCGGCCTGGTGATTGCGGCCCTGGACCACAGCGTGCGCCAGATGCCTGAAAGCAGTGAGCGCTTCGCCCAGTACGAAGCGGTCAACCATGCCAAGGAAGAGTTCCAGGTGGCCCGCTATGAAGTGCGCGGCTACACCGGCAACGTCAACCCGGACACCGAGGCCCGTGCGGCGGCGCAAATCGAATCGGCGATCAATGGCCTCAAAGGCTTGAAGAACGTGTTCGGCGAGGCCCAGCAAACCGAGCTGACCGCCCTGGAAAACGCCCTGGGCGCCTACCGCAATGCACTGCAGGTGTATAAAACGGCCAACGCCAATATCGTCCTCGCCCGCCAGGAAATGACCGTGCAGGGCGCCGATATCGTGTCACGCAGCGAAGCGCTGTATGACATCCAGCTGCAACGTCGCGACGCCGAAAGCGTCCGGGCCCGCAGCCTGCAACTGATCAGCACGGTGCTGGCGTTGTTGGTGGGCATTATCGCCGCGCTGGTCATCACCCGGCAGATCACCCGCCCCCTGCAGGAAACCCTGGCCGTGGTCGAGCGTATCGCCTCCGGCGACCTGAGCCACAACATCCAGGTGACCCGCCACGATGAACTGGGCGTGCTGCAACAAGGCATCCAGCGCATGGGCAGCACCTTGCGCGAGCTGATTAGCGGTATCCGCGACGGCGTCACGCAGATCGCCAGCGCCGCCGAAGAGCTGTCGGCCGTGACCGAACAGACCAGCGCCGGGGTCAACAGCCAGAAGATCGAGACCGATCAAGTGGCCACCGCCATGCATGAGATGACGGCCACTGTGCAGGAAGTGGCGCGTAACGCCGAACAGGCCTCCCAGGCCGCATCGGCCGCCGATGGCCAGGCCCGCGAGGGCGACAAGGTGGTGGCCGAAGCCATCGCCCAGATCGAACGTCTGGCCGACGAAGTGGCGCGCTCTACCGACGCCATGGCGCACCTGCAACAAGAGAGCAACAAGATCGGCAGCGTGATGGACGTGATCAAGGCCGTGGCCGAACAAACCAACCTGCTGGCGCTCAACGCCGCCATCGAAGCCGCACGCGCCGGTGAAGCCGGGCGCGGGTTTGCCGTGGTCGCCGATGAGGTGCGTGGCCTGGCCCAGCGCACGCAGAAATCCACCGAGGAAATCGAAGGCCTGGTTGCCGGCTTGCAGAACGGTACCCAGCAGGTGGCCACTGTGATGAACAACAGCCGCAGCCTGACCGACAGCAGCGTCGAACTGACCCGCAAGGCCGGCGTCTCCCTGGAGAACATCACCCGCACAGTGTCGAACATCCAGTCGATGAACCAACAGATCGCCGCCGCTGCCGAACAGCAAAGCGCCGTGGCCGAAGAAATCAGCCGCAGCATCGTCAATGTGCGTGATGTCTCGGAGCAGACGGCCACAGCCAGCGACGAGACCGCCAAGTCCAGTGTCGAACTGGCACGACTGGGCAGCCAGTTGCAGCAGATGGTCAGCCATTTCCGGGTCTGAACAAAAAGCCGCCCCGGCCGAAACCGGGGCGGCTCCGCTTCTCAGGCCTTAACGGTCATCGAAGCTGTCTCGCAGGAATTTCCAGACGTGATAGACACGCAGGCAATTCACAACGAGGTCCCACGTACGTCGTGCAAACTTGGACATACTCAGCCCTCCAAAAGTTGGGCCTTACCTCCAGCACACTTACCGGAACACGTGAGCCTTTGGACGCGAGTCGATCGCTCCTCTTGAGGTGGCCAGGCTAATGGTCCTTCCGCATGAATCCGGCACGGATTACTAGCCCGTGGCGGCCGGTCCGGAATTCGCCCGCGTACCCGACTCACTCAAAAGCGACAAACGCAGAACGGGGAAGATCCTAACCAACATTTCGGCCAAAAGTGTGACCAACAGTGGTCAAACATCCAGTATTTGACGGTAGATTTATTGCAGCTTTTTGCAGCCAGATTTGACGCGAGAAAACCTTCAGAGACGATCATCGCTCAATCTTGCAGACCGATATGAACAGCGCTAATATCCCTGCGAGTCGATTGCTCCTTTTGAGATAGCAACCCTAGCTACTAACTGGGATTGCAATAAAAAACCGCCCACCAAGGCGGTTTTTTATTGCCTGCGATTTGTCGATCCGGCCTCGCCTTCTTCGCAATTCCAAGCAAACAGCAAAAAGCCGCCCCGGCCAAAACCGGGGCGGCTCCGCTTCTCAGGCCTTAACGGTCATCGAAGCTGTCTCGCAGGAATTTCCAGACATGATAGACACGCAGGCAATTCACAACGAGGTCCCACGTACGTCGTGCAAACTTGGACATACTCAGCCCTCCTAGAGTTGGGCCTTACCTCCAGCACACTTACCGGAACACGTGAGCCTTTGGACGCAGGTCGGTTACGTCTCTTGAGGTGGCCGGGCTAATGGTCCTTCCGCATGAATCCGGCACGGATTACTAGCCCGTGGCGGCCGGTCCGGAATTCGCGTGCGTGCCCGACGCCCCCAAAAACGACAAACGCAGAACGGGGAAGATCCTAACCAAAACTTCGGCCCAAGGTGTGACCAACAGTGGTCAAACATCCAGTATTTGATAGGTGATTTATTGCAGTTTTTTGCAGCCTGATTTGATGCGAAAAAAGCTTTAGAAACGATCGGGGCCAATCATCGTTGAACCTTGCAAACCGATATGACCAACGTTAGTATTTCCCGGCAGGTCGATTGCGTCTCTTGAGGCCGCAACCCCAGCCACTAACTGGGATTGCAATAAAAAACCGCCCACCAAGGCGGTTTTTTATTGCCTGCGATTTGTCGATCAGCCTTCGCCCTCCTCGACAAACACCAGCCGATTACCAAACGGGTCCTTGATGCTCATCTCCCGTGAGCCCCAGGGTGTTTCCTCGACTCCAGGCTTGGCGAAGCGATAATTCTTGGCCTGCAATTGCTGCTGGAACGCATCCACCCCCGGCGCCTGAATCCGTACCGCCGCGCCTGGCGAGGCGTCGCCATGGTGCTCGGATAAATGCAGCACGCACTCGCCCAGGGACACTTGCAGGTACAACGGGAAATCCGCCTCGAACCGGTGCTGCCAATCGACCTTGAACCCCAGGAAATCGACGTAGAATTCCAGCGCCTTGGTCTCGTCGAAAATCCGCAGGATGGGCGTGACTGTTCCTAACTGCATAAGACTCTCCAACTCCAGAAAACGTCCTGTCAATGCACCACCCTACCCCAAGCGCTTGGCAGTTTTGCACTCAAGAATGGGGAATCTTGGTAATCCGCGCGTTCGACAGGTCATCATTGGACAGATGTACTTCATCGAACTTGTAGGAATTTGCCGCAAACTCATCCAGACGGCCCTCCTTGCGCAGACGCTCAAGGGTGCCTGGCGCCACGCACTGACGGGCTTCGACGAACTGGGGGTTGGCCTCGATATTTTCATTGAAGGACACAGCAGGAATGCCGCGGCTATCGATTTCGTACAGATTATAATCGCCGCCGAACTCCGTATCGCCAAAGTGCATGGCCGCCGCCTTGGAGCGGGAAGCCACCACCACATTGCCGTCCATCATTTTTTCGGGACCGGAAAAGAAATTGGAATCCCTGAAACCAATATTTTCCGGATTCCCCCGGCGCTCCACGCGCTCTGCCTTTTCGACGCGGTACAGCTTGGGCAGGTCAGTGCGCTCGATCATGCCCCGACTGTTGAAATAACCACCGGCAGGCAGGGTGACGCGGTCCTTGAAGGGGTTGGTCTTGATGACATTATCCTCATAAGGCTCGTAATCCCCGGATGACGTGGCATCCGAAGCCACGGAAGGCGGCGACTGCTCATCCTCCGACAGTTCACCTTCTGACTCATCAAGCCTTGGCCTTTTGGGGTCAGGTGATTCCACGGTCTCATAGCTGGGCTGCACCGGGGGCCGCTTGGCGCCCGGCTGCAAGTAAATCTCCATGGACGGATCCCATAGCGGATTCAGTTTCCCCCCCTGCGGCTCTGGCAAACGGGGGGGAGCGGTCGGGCTCATCACGACCCCGATTTTCCCGTTCACCCGTCGGTAATTGAAAAAGGGTTTATTGCCGGATGCGCTTGCGGCCTCACCCGCCGCTGGCTGCGGGGCCGTTTCAAGAGGTGCCTCGCCGGTAGATGACCCTGACTTGCCCAGGGCATGGAAGAACGCCATGGTCGCCACGTCCATCGCGGCGGCGTGCAGGCCGTTCTTGCGCTCGGCCTGGGTATCGCCTTCGACCGCCTGGTCGATCTCCAACCCCACCTGCGCGCCATACGACGCCGCCCCAATCGCGATTCCAATCGGCCCGAGCAGGGCCATCGGAATCGAAAATACGGCGTTGCCCGCCTGCAACATACCCAAGGCATCGTCTTTATATACCTCGGCATTGGACTTCATTTCGGTGTCTGCATCGTTGTTGATGCGCTGGCGGGTCTGGCTGGCCATATAGGAAAACACGTCGCCACCGATAGGGTAATTCAGGGTGTTGATATGGCTGTCGTTGGCCGCCATGTTCCCGGTGCTTATTTTTTTCAGGGTGCTGTCCACCCCGTTGCTACTCAGGGCACCGAAGATGCCCTGCTGACGATCACGCAGGGAAAAATGCTCCTCCAGCGCCGTGGCCTTCGCCGGGTCCTTGCTCTGCTCAAGCACCCATTGATCCACCGCCGCGCGGTCCTTGAACGACAACAGGGAGGGGGTGTTCCCGGGGATATACAAGGTTTCACCGCCGTCCGAGGCCACAAACCGCAAAATATTGTTGGAGCTGTAGCCATTGATATCAAAACACAGCACCTTGGTATCCTGGGCTGGCGTGGCTTCTGCCTGCAATTGCGCCTTCGACACCGGCCCTTCGAGCGGCACGTTGGGCGCCGCCGCTTGCATGACACTGGCATACGCCTGAGGGCTCAAGCCCTGGCTGGGATCCTTTTGGTTGAGGTCCCGGGCAGCGCGAGCCTCGATGACAAACTGTTTTTTCGCCAATGTGCGCCACTCGCTGCCGTTCTGGGTCCAGAAGTCGTCCAGCTTGGCGATCACCTTCTTCTGCAGGTCACCCTCGCGCACCACATCCAACAACTCGCTGGGTTTCAGGCGCAGTTGATTGTCAGCGTTATAGCTGCCCTTTTGCGGGCCATCCAGATAGAGGCCGTAGACCGAATCCAGATCACGCCAGGCCTCCTTGGCATTGGGTACATCTTCATGAAACTTTGAATAGATGTAGCCAGGCCCGGTCCGATCAAGAATGAACAGGCCCAGGCGCTTGAAAAAGTCCGGGACACTTTCACTGTCAAGCAACGAGAACGGGCTTTTGTTCGAGGAAATGAAATGCGCGACCGCCTGGGCCTTGCCGGCGGTGCCATAGCGCTCTGCCGAAAAGAAATCGCTGGCGACGGCCTCGGTGAGGGTCATGGAGGATTCGGGTGGCCCGCTATGCTCCCAGCCCGTCACCGCGCTGGTGTTGTGCGTGCTGTTGGCGGATGAGAATTTATGCAGGTAAACCTTGTCTGGATCGATCCATTGATGGGTCAGGTTCCAGACTTTTTCCTGGATCCAGCCTTTGATCGTATCGCGGGGGAACGGAAAGGTTTCCAGCCCATTGTCGCCTGGCAAATCTGCCTCGGCCGTGCGTTTTCCGTCGGTCGCAGTGGCAGTGAAGATGGACGGGTTACCGAAACGACTGACGCTATCATATTGATTGTGCATACAGGATCTCCGTAAAAAGTCCTGCCTATCTTTAGATAGCCCCCCCACACCCACAACCCGTTTTTTGTAAGCCATCATTGACCACAATCTGACACATCTGGCGTCGTATAGCGCCAAATCACTGTAGGACAAAACCCGTCCGCAAATCACCACTACGCGCCAGGAAACGCCCTGCCCGCTGACCGTTCGCCCGAGCGTCGCAGTAGCTCAACACACCATTGACCCACACCCCTTCAATGCCCTCGGCGGCACGTTGCGGGTCCTTGAAGTCCGCCACATCCCTTACCCGCAACGGGTCGAACAGCACCAGGTCGGCCCAGTGCCCCTCGCGGATTTCGCCACGCCCGGCCAGGCCAAAGCGCGCGGCCGACAAGCCGGTCATTTTGTATACAGCTGTGTGCAGCGGGAAAAGTCCCAGGTCGCGGCTGAAATGTCCGAGTACCCGCGGGAATGCACCCCACAAGCGTGGATGGGGGAACGGGTCTTCCGGCAAGCCATCGGAGCCCACCATCGACAGCGGATGGGCGAGGATGCGTTGTACATCGGCCTCATCCATGCCGTAGTACACCGCCCCCGCCGGTTGCAGGCGACGGGCAGCGTCCAGCAGGGATACACCCCACTCGACGGCGATGTCCTGCAAGTCCCGCCCACCCATTTGCGGGTGCGGCGTCGACCAGGTGATGGTGATGCGAAAGGCATCGGTGACTTGCTTGAGGTCCAGGGTCGAGGAACTGGCGGCATAGGGATAACAATCGCAGCCCACCGGATGGTTCTTCGCCGCCTGCTCCAGGGACGCCAGCAGTTGCGGGCTGCGCCCCCAGTTGCCCGCGCCGGCACATTTGAGGTGGGAGATGATCACCGGAGCCCTGGCATGGCGGCCGATCAGGAACGCCTCGTCCATGGCCTCCAGCACCGGCTCGAATTCACTGCGCAGATGGGTGGTGTACAGCGCGCCGAACGCCGTCAGTTCTTCACTCAGTTGCAGCACTTCGTCGGTGTCGGCGTTGAACGCGCTGGCGTAGGCCAGGCCTGTGGATAAGCCGAGGGCGCCCGCTTCAAGGCTTTCCTGCAGTTGCTCGCGCATCGCCGCGATTTCGGTGGCGGTGGCGGTGCGGTGCAGGTCGTCCATATGGTTGCTGCGCAAAGCGGTATGGCCAATCAATGCCGCAACATTGAGGGCCGGCTGAGCGTTTTCCACCGCCGCGCGGTAATCGAGAAAACGTGGATAGGCAAACGCCTCGGCCTTGCCCAGCAGGTTCATCGGGTCCGGCGGATCGCCGCGCAGGCTGACCGGCGCGGCGCTGATGCCGCAGTTGCCGACGATCACCGTGGTCACGCCCTGGCTGAGCTTGGGCAACATCTGCGGCTGGCGGATCACCACCGTGTCGTCGTGGGTGTGCACGTCGATAAAACCCGGCGCTAGTACCCGGCCACTGGCCTCGATTTCATGCTCGCCCTGGGCGGCCGACAAGTCGCCGATCGTCTCGATCCGCCCGTCGCGCAGCCCCACGTCGGCGATATACCCCGGTGTGTTACTGCCATCAATGATCAGCGCCTGGCGAATCAGCGTGTGGTACTTCATCTCAATCTCCAAGCGGCAGGCTGTCAGGGCCGCCGCGATAGTCGTCCAGGGCCAGCTTGATCCGGCGCAGGCGTTCCTGGTTGTCGTCCGGCATGGCCAAGGCCAGTTCGGTGGCGAGTACATCGATGGCCAGCAGCATGCCGTAGCGCGCCGCCGTGGGTTTGTAGATAAAACTGGTTTCGGCCGGTTGCAGCGGCAGCAACACGTCGGCCAACTGCGCCAGCGGCGAGTCGGCCAGGGTGATGGCAATAATCGGTGCGCCATAGTTGCGGGCCAGTTCCACCACGCCCAGCAGCTCGGGGGTCAGACCGGTGAGGGAGCAGACAAGCAGTGCGTGTTCGGCGCTCAATGTGGCGGCGGTGACCCGCATCATCACCGGGTCATGGCAGGCGGCAATCGGGTAGCCCAGGCGTACCAGGCGCACCTGCAACTCTGCGCTGCACAGGCTCGATGGGCCGCCCATGCCAAAGGCGTGGATCATCCGTGCCTTGCCCAGCAGGTTCACCGCATCGACAAAAGCGGCCTGGTTGAAGCCCGACAGGTGCTGGCGCAAGGTTGCTTCGATATCGCCGAGGATCTGCCGATGAAACGCCGACTGCTCGGGCAACCCCGCAGGATCCAGGAAACGACTGCCCACGCCGCTGGCCTGGGCCAATTGCAGGCGCAGGTCGCGCAAGTCGCGGCAACCGACGCTGCGAGCGAACCGCGACAAGGTGGCGGTGCTGACCTCGGCGCGCAGGGACAGCTCTTCCAGGCTGGCGGATGCGGCAAAGCCCACATCCTCAAGCATCAGCCGGGCGATACGTCCTTCACCAGCGCTGAAGGAATCCTGGCGGGCGCGGATCTGGTAGAGGATGTCCATGGAGTCTCCGGGTTACAGGATGCAGGACAGACCATAAGTAAGACCGAACGCGACCAGGGAAATCAGGGTTTCCAGCACGGTCCAGGTCTTGAAGGTCTGGATCACCGTCATATTGAAGTATTCCTTGATCAGCCAGAAGCCGCCGTCGTTGACGTGGGAAAAGATCACCGAGCCGGCACCGGTTGCCAGCACCAGCAATTCCGGGTGTGGATAACCCAGGCCCAGGGCCACCGGCGCGACAACGCCCGACGCGGTGGTCATGGCCACGGTGGCCGAGCCGGTGGCCACGCGCATCAGCGCGGCAAACAGCCAGCCCATCACCAGCGGCGACAGGTTGAAGGCATTGGCCATGCCGAGGATTTCATGGGTCACGCCGGCATCCACCAGGATCCGGTTCAAGCCGCCGCCCGCCCCCACCAGCAGGGTGATGCTGGCAGTCGGCGCCAGGCACTCGTTGGTGAACTTGAGGATCGACTCGCGGTTGAAGCCCTGGGCCAGGCCCAGGGTCCAGAAACTCATCAGGGTCGCCACCAGCAAGGCGATCACCGAGTTACCGATAAACAACAGGAACTGGTTGAAGCCGCTGCCGGGCGTGGAAATCAGGTTGGCCCAACCGCCGATCATCATCAGCACCACCGGCAACAGGATGGTGCCCATGGTCAGGCTGAAGCTCGGCAGGCGGGTGCGTGGCTCGCGCTCGATGAACTGGCGTTCCAGCGGGTTTTCGGCGGGCAGGTGGATGCGCGGCACGATGAACTTGGCGTACACCGGGCCGGCGATAATCGCGGTGGGGATGCCGATCAAAATCGCATACAACACGGTTTGCCCGACCGAGGCGTTATACGCCAGCACGGCCATCATCGCCGCCGGGTGCGGCGGCACCAGGGCATGCACCACCGACAGGCCGGCGACCATCGGCAGGCCGACCATCAGGATCGACACGCCCACGCGCCGGGCCACGGTAAAGGCAATCGGCACCAGCAGTACAAAACCGACCTCGAAAAACAGCGGCAGCCCCACCAGGAAGGCAATGCACACCATGGCCCAGTGGGCATTGCGCTCGCCAAAGCGGTTGATCAAGGTGCGCGCCACCTGCTCGGCGCCGCCGGACTCGGCCATCATCTTGCCGAGCATGGTGCCCAGGGCCACCACCAGCGCGATATGCCCCAGGGTCTTGCCGACCCCCGCCTCGTAGGACCCCATGATCGTATCCGCCGGCATCCCGGCCAGCAGCGCCAGGCCGATGGACACCAGGGTGATGACGATAAACGGGTTGATCCGATAACGTGCAATCAGCACGATCAATGCAATGATGGCAATGGCAGCGTATGCCAACAGCCAGACGCCCGGTGATGCGGCCATGCGGTACTCCTCGGAAAGGGTCACGTCGAATTGGTTGTGAAACTCATAAATCATTACCGAGGAATATTTTCAAACTTTATGAAAGTAATTTTCGCCCACGGATAAGCGCTGTCGCTTTGGGACATGCCCGCAGACCCGGGATGTAAATCGGGGGATCGTTCTTACATGCAAGCAGGGCTAAGTGCGAGAAACTCGACTGCCACTGTCCGGTCTCAGATTGCACACCGCATCATCTTCAGGAAGCCCGTCATGAATCGTAGAATCGTTGCCCTCAGCGCGTTATTGCTGGCCTTGTCCGGCACCGCAACGGCCGCTGGCAGCAGCCCGGCCCTGCAACAGTGCCTGGATGCCGCCAACACCACCGCCGCGATGCTCGGCTGCAACGCCCAGGAAACCAAGGTGCAGGACAAGCGCCTGAACACGGCCTATAAAACCGCACTGCAGGCCCAGCAAGGCCCGCGCAGGCAGCAACTGCAGGATGTGCAGCGCCTGTGGATCAAATACCGCGATGCCAATTGCGCGTTTGCCGGCTCCGCGACCGGCGGCAGTATTGATCAGGTCAACGGCTCCGGTTGTGTGCTGGACATGACCCAGACCCGCGCCGAGGAACTGGAAAACCTCGTCGGCCCATAACCCCCTCCCAATCCCTGGAAGATCAGTCGTGCTGCACCCGCGCGCGCTTGAGCAGCTTCTTGCAGCGCTCCGACAGGTGCAGCACCCGCAGGTGCTTGCCGGCCTTGCTGTAGCGTTCACGCAGGGTCATCAACGCGGCAATCGCTGAATAGTCGACAAAACTCAGGTGACGGCAATCGAGCGTGACCTGGGCCGGGTCGTTGGCCGGGTCGAACTGGTTCAAGAACGGCGTGGTCGAGGCAAAGAACAAGGTGCCGTGCAGGCGATAGAGCTTGCTGCCATCGGCTTCCAGATGTTCATCGGCGTACAGCTCCCGCGCCTGCTGCCAGGCAAAATTGAGCGCGGCAATCACAATCCCGCACAGCACCGCCGTGGCCAGGTCGGTGAATACCGTGATCACCGTCACCGCCATGATCACCAGCACATCATTGAGCGGCACCTTGTTGATCACCCGCAGCGACGCCCAGGCAAAGGTCTGCTGGGATACCACAAACATCACCCCCACCAGCGCCGCCAGGGGAATGCGCTCGATCAGCGGCGACAGGAACAAAATAAACAGCAGGATCATGACCCCGGCCAACACCCCGGAAAAACGCCCGCGCCCGCCCGAGCTGAGGTTGATCACCGTCTGCCCGATCATCGCGCAGCCGCCCATGCCGCCAAACACCCCGCTGACCATATTCGCCGCGCCCAGGGCCACGCTTTCACGGTCGGGGTAGCCGCGGGTCTCGGTGATTTCATCGGTGAGGTTCAAGGTCAGCAGGGTTTCCAGCAGCCCCACCATCGCCATCAAGAACGCATAGGGCGCGATGATGCCCAGGGTTTGCAGGGTCCAGGGGATTTGCGGCAAGGCAAACGTCGGCAGGCCGCCGGCGATATGGGCCATGTCGCCCAGCGTGCGCGTGGGCAAGCCCAGCAGGTACACCGCCAGCCCCACGCCAAGAATCGCCACCAGCGCCGGCGGCACCGCGCGGGTCAGGCGCGGCAGCAGGTAGACGATGGCCATGGTCGCCGCCACCAAGGCGCCCATCACATACAACGGTGGGCCGCTGAGCCAGGCTTCACCGTTCTTGAAATGCTCCAGTTGCGCCAGGGCAATGATGATCGCCAGGCCGTTGACGAAACCGAGCATCACCGGGTGCGGCACCATGCGCACCAGCTTGCCCAGGCGCAGCAGGCCGAAGGCAATCATGATCAGGCCACCGAGCAATACCGTCGCCAGCAGGTACTCCACCCCGTGTTGCACCACCAGCGCGACGATCACCACCGCCATCGACCCGGCCGCCCCCGAGACCATCCCCGGCCGGCCGCCGAACAAGGCGGTCAAGGTGCAGATGATAAAGGCGCCGTAGAGGCCCATCAGTGGGTTGAGGTGAGCCACCAGGGCAAAGGCGATGCATTCGGGCAACAAGGCAAAAGACGTGGTGAGTCCGGCCAGGGCGTCGGCGCGCAGACGAGAGAGCTTCATGGGTTTACCGGGGGCGTGGCGGGAAATGAGGGGGCGATGGTACGGAAAACCACCACACCGGACCAGTAGGCGCCGGTCAACAGGCGTAGCGCGCCAGCTTCTCCTGGATAAAGTCCAAAAAGCACTGGATACGCAGGGCCAGTTGCGAGTTGCGGTAGTACACCGCGTGGATCGGCTGGCGATAGCCACTGTTGAACGGCGCCAGGATCGACTGCAAGCGGCCGGCGTTGATGTCGTCGCTGGTCATGAAATGCGACAGGCAGGCGATCCCCTGCCCCTCCAACGCCAGCTGGCGCAGGGTTTCACCGCTGGACGCGGCAATGCCCGGCTCGATCTGCCAGCGGTCGCCCTGCACATGGCGCAGCGGCCAGTGGTTGAGGGTTTCGGTCTGGGTAAAGCCGAGCAAAGTGTGGTTGGCCAGCTCCGCCACTGTGCCTGGCGTGCCGTGTTGCTCAAGGTACGCCGGGCTGGCGAGGATATGCAGCGGGCTGCTGCCCAGGGAGCGGGCGTGCAGGGTCGAATCCGCCAGGGCGCCGATGCGGATGGCAATGTCGGTGCTCTGCTCCAGCAGGTCGATAATCAGGTCGTTGCTGTTGAGCTCCAACTGGATATCCGGGTACAGGCGGCGGAACTCGGCGACGTACGGCACGATGGCATGCAGCATGAACGGCGAGGCGGCGTTGATCCGCAAGCGCCCGGACGGGGTTTTCTGCCGCGACGACAGGCGCTCTTCCAGCTCGTCCATCTGCTCCAGGATGCGCTTGGCCTGCTCGAAGAAGTACTTGCCCTCTTCAGTCAGGTCCATGCGCCGCGTGGTGCGGTTGATCAGGGTGGTGTCGAGCTTGGCTTCGAGCCGCGACAAGGTGCGGCTGATCGCCGAAGGCGTCTGCCCGACTTGCTCGGCGGCGGCGGAAATCGAACCGCACTCAATCACGCAGACGAAGATCTGTAGCTCATCGGATCGGGCTTTCAACGTGCATCCTCGTGAATACGGCTGCGTGGATACTAGCCGTATTACAGCGCCAGGTTAAACACCTGGGCCAGATGCTGTTCATAGCGCAACACATCGGCCTCGATGGCGGGGCGCTTCATCACGTCCACACAGAGGAACGTCGGTAGGCCGCTCATGCCGAGGAACTGGTTGGCCTTGTGGAACGGGAAGTACACCGCGTCCACGCCCTTGGCCTCGAAGAAGTCGCTCGGGTCGTCGAATGCCGCCTGCGGCGCATTCCAGGTCAGCGACAACATGTACTGCTTGCCCTGGATCAGGCCGCCGCTGCCGTATTTTTGCGAGGCATCGGAACGGGTGCGGCCATCGCTGGCGTACAGGCTGCCGTGGCCTTCGGTGAAGACCTCGTCGATGTACTTCTTGACGATCCACGGGGCCCCCATCCACCAGCCGGGCATCTGGTAGATGATTACATCGGCCCAGAGGAACTTGGCGACCTCTTCGGCCACGTCGTAGCCAGCGTCGATATGGGTGACTTTCACGTCGAGACCACCCCGGTCCAGCACGGCCAGGGCCGCATCATGCAGGGTGTTGTTGTAGCGGCCATCGGAGTGGGCGAATTGCTTACCGCCGTTGAGCAACAGAACTTTTTTCATAAGGGTTTACCTGAAGGTTGAAAATGCATGAGCCCAGGCTACGGGCAACCCTTCGGGTGAGTAAGCCTCGGATCGGCAAAACACTTTTGACCTTCAAGCACGAGTAATCATTTGATTGTTGCGCTAGCCGCCTATCAACAGGTGCCCGCCCAGGGCCGCCATGCCCATAAAGAACACGCGTTTGAACACCGTGGCACTGATGCGCTGGCGCAGCTGTTGCCCCAGCCACATGCCCAGCAGCGCCGGCACCAGCGCCAGCAACGAGGCATTCAGCTCGCCAGCGCCGAGGTTGCCGCGCCAGAACAGCCCGCCTGCCAGGGCCAGGGTGGACACGCTGAAGGACAGGCCCAGCGCCTGTACCAGTTGGTCACGGTGCAAGCCCAGTGCTTGCAGGTAAGGCACGGCCGGGATCACAAAGACGCCGGTGGCCGAGGTGATGATCCCCGTCAGCAGGCCACACAGTGGGCCCAGCCAGCGCTCGGTGCGGGCAGGCACACGGAGCGTCGGCAGCAACAGCCCGCACAGCGCATACACCAACAGCGCCCCGCCCAAGGCCCGCACCACCCAGGGGCCGCCGTCCATGCCCAGCCACAGCGAACCGAGCCCGGTGCCCAGAAAAATCAGCAGCAACATGGGCCACAGGCGCCGGCTCAATGCGCCCAAGTGCCCACCGAAGGTCAGTTGCCAGAGGTTAGTGATGGTCGAAGGGATGATCAGCAGAGCCGCAGCCTGCGCCGGCAGCATAGCCAGGCCGAGCAGGCCCATGGCAACAGTGGGCAGGCCCAGGCCAATTACGCCCTTGACGGTGCCGGCCAGCAGGAAGGTGCCGATCACCAGTAGGGTCAGGGCTGGGCCGAGGTCTTGGTAGAACGCGAGGAAGGTAGTCATGGGGGGAGTTTGCGGGTTTGGCGTGGGGTTGGAAATTCGCCATATACTGAGGCTGCCTCTTGTTTTGTGTGAGGCTCAGACCGCTATCGCAGGCAAGCCAGCTCCCACATTCTGAATGTGTTCACCCTTCCAAATGTGGGAGCTGGCTTGCCTGCGATAAGGCCCGTCCAGGCACCCGAGAACCCCAGCCATGCACTTTGACCTGATCGACCTGCGCCTCTACCTGCATATCCTCGACGCCGGCAACATCACCGCCGGCGCCGCCCGCAGCCACTTGTCCCTGGCCGCCGCCAGTGCGCGCATCCGCGCCATGGAGGCCTCACTGGGCGTCGAATTCCTGCAGCGCGGCCGCCGTGGCGTGACCCCGACGGCCGCCGGTAACGCCCTGGCCCGGCACGCGCGCCTACTGTTGCAACAAGCCGAACGCCTGCAACAAGAGCTGGCGGAATACGCCAACGGCGTCAAAGGCCAGGTGCGCCTGCTGTGCAACACCACCGCCCTTAGCGAATACCTGCCGGAGTTGCTGGCGGATTTTCTCTGCGCCCACCCCAACCTCGATATCGACCTGCAAGAGCTGCCCAGCCTGCGCATCACCCATGCCCTGCGCCAGGGCGCGGCGGACCTGGGGATTATTTCCGATGCGGTGGACACCCATGGCTTGCAGACCCGCCCCTTTCGCGACGACCCGTTGATGCTGATCCTGCCGGCAGGGCATCCGCTGACGGCCGGCGCAGTGAGTTTTATCGACAGCCTGCCTTACGACTATGTAGGCCTGGCCGCCGACAGCGCGTTGGCGGTGTACCTGGAGGAGCAGGCGCTGCACGCGGGCTTTCGCTTGCAGACCCGGGTGCGGGCCGATGGCTTTGCTGGGGTGATGCGCATGGTCGCCCGTGGCGCCGGGCTGGGGATTGTGCCGCTGGCGGCGTTGCAGCGCTGGCCCCACGCGCAGCCCTTCCAGGCCCAGCCCCTGACGGAGGACTGGGCCTGTCGCAAACTGCTGGTGTGCGCGCGTTCGTTCGAGCAGTTGCCGGGTTATGCCAGGGCCTTGCTCGATGCCTTGTCCGTGCCTTTGCGGAAAAACACGTAATACACCGCCGAGAGAATCAGCAGGAACGGCACGCCAAACACCAGGGTCATCTTGAACGCCTCGGTGAAGAACGTGGTGATCATCACCGCGCCCATCAGCACCAGCCCCAGCAGCGTGCTGTAGGGAAACAGCCGCAGTTGGAACGACAACTTCGGCCCGCCATGGCGCTTGCGGTAGCGGCGGAAGAACAGGTGCGTGAGGAAGATCATGAACCAGGTGAAGATCGCGCCAAACATCGAGATGGCCATCATCAAGGTGAAGGAGCTTTCCGGGTACACCACGTTGAGCAGGGTCGCCAGGGCGATGCCCGAGCTGGACAGCAACAGGGCATTGAGCGGGATCCCACTCTTGCTCAGGGCGCCCATGGATTTTGGCGCGAAGCCGGCGCGGGACAGGCTGAACATCATGCGCGTGGTGATGTACAGCTGGCTGTTCATGGCCGACAGTGCGGCAATCAGGATCACGAAGTTCATCACCCCGGTGGCGCCGGGAATGCCGATGGTCTGCATCACCGTGACAAACGGGCTCTGGCTCTGCCCGGCCTGGTTCCACGGCAAGATGGCCAGCATCAGCGCCAGGGTCAGCAGGTAGAACACCACCAGCCGCACAATCGTCGCACGGAAGGCTTTTTTCACCGCCTGCTCCGGGTCGGCCGCTTCACCCGCCGCCACCGCGATCATCTCCACGCTCAGGTAGCTGAAGATCGACACGATCACCGCGATCCACATGCCACTCAGGCCATTGGGGAAAAACCCGCCATGGGCCGTGTAGTTCTGCACCCCGTAATCCGGGTTGCCGGAGCCGAACACCACATACACCGCGAGGATGATAAAGCCGACGATGGCGCTGATCTTGATCGTCGAGAACCAGTACTCGAAGTTGCCGAAGGTCTTGACGCTGATGGCGTTAAGCACGATCAGCACACTGGAGAACGAGACGATCCACACCCATTCCGGCACGTTGGCGAACCAGTACTTCATGTACATCGCCACCGCCGTGACCTCGGCGCCCACCGCCAGCACAATCGCCGCCCAGTACGCATAACGCACCAAAAACCCGGCCAGGGGGCTGATATAGAACTCGGCGTAGGCGCCAAAAGAGCCGGAGGTGGAATGGGCCACCGTCATTTCCGCCAGGCAGCCCATCAACAACAAGGTGATCAACGCGCCGATGGCGTAGCTGACCAGCACGCTGGGCCCGGCATAGCCGATGGCATAGGCGCTGCCCATAAACAACCCGGTGCCGATGGCGCCACCGATGGCGATCATGCTCATCTGCCCGGAAGTGAGCTGGCGCCGCAGGCCCAGTTCGCGGTTGGTGATTGCTGCAAAGCCGTTGTCTGGCGTGGTCACGTGCGTGCCCCTTTATTATTGTGATGGTTACTGCTGGCCAAGCACCTGTGGGAGCTGGCTTGCCTGCGATGCAGGCACCTCGGTATGTCAGTGAGACCGAGGCGATTTGATCGCAGGCAAGCCAGCTCCTACATGGGTTTTGTGGTTTTTCAGGTGACGCTGTGGCGCACTTTGAATTGCGGCTGGTCCCAGGTTTTCTCATCGAGGATTTCACCAAGGATTTCTACCGCATCCCACACCTCGGTAAAGCTGGTGTACAGCGGGGTAAAACCAAAGCGCATGATCTTCGGCTCACGGTAATCACCAATCACGCCACGGGCAATCAGGGCCTGGACGATGGCGTAGCCTTGCGGGTGTTCAAAGCTCACATGACTGCCGCGCTTGGCATGCTCGAGCGGAGTGATCAGTGCCAGGTCATGGGCGGCGCAGCGGCTTTGCACCCGTTCGATAAACAGGTCGGTGAGCGCCAGGGATTTGCGGCGCAGGCTGGCCATGTCGGTCTGGGCGAAGATATCCAGGCCGCACTCGACCATCGCCAGCGAGGTGATCGGCTGGGTGCCGCACAGGTAGCGGGTGATGCCCTTGCCCGCCACGTAGTTGGACTCCATGGCGAACTGGCGGCTATGGCCGAACCAGCCCGACAAGGGCTGCGCCACCAACTCCACCAGCGCCGGGTTGACCCAGACAAACGCCTGGGAACCCGGGCCGCCGTTGAGGTATTTGTAGGTGCAGCCAATAGCGTAGTCGGCGCCGGCCAGGTGCAGGTCAATCGGCACCGCGCCCGCCGAGTGCGCCAGGTCCCAGATCGCCAGTGCGCCGCACTCATGGCTCAGGGCGGTCAGCGCCTGCATGTCGTGCATGTAGCCGGTCTTGTAGTTGACGTGGGTGATCATCACCACGGCAGTGTCCTGGTCGATGGCCGCCGGCAGTTCGTCCGGGCTGTTCACCAGGCGCAGGCTGTAGCCCTGTTGCAGCAGCGCGGCCAGGCCTTCGGCGATGTACAGGTCGGTGGGAAAGTTGCTCGCCTCGCTGACAATCACCTTACGCTGCGGCTGGCGTTGGCGCTGCACGCTCAAGGCGGCGCTGAGCACCTTGAACAGGTTGATCGAGGTGGTATCGGTAATCACCACTTCAGCCTCGCCCGCGCCGATCAGCGGCGCCAGGCGGTTGCCCAGGCGCTGGGACAGATCGGCCCAGCCGGCGCTGTTCCAGCTGCGGATCAAACCATTACCCCACTCCTCGGCAATCACCGCTTGCGCCCGCGCAAGCGCCGCCACCGGGCGTGCGCCGAGGGAGTTGCCGTCGAGGTAGATCACCCCTTCCGGCAGGGCGAACTGATAGCGCAGGGGCGCCAGCGGGTCCTGGGCATCGAGGGTCTGGCAGTGATTGCGGCTGGTCATGGAAAGTCCTGTTTTTATAGGTGACGATGGACCAAATAATGAACGAAGATTTGCAGAATTTTCGTGCAAAGTGCGCGACAACTGGCTTAATAAGCTGTAGGAAATTCTAATTTAACCTCCAAATACGCGGATTAATTCTAAGCATGATTCTCGACGCCACCGACCTGCGCCTCCTGTATTTCTTGCAACAGGATGGCCGTATCAGCAACCAGGAACTGGCGGAAAAAGTCGCCCTGTCGCCGTCCGCCTGCCTGCGTCGCTTGCGCCTACTGGAGAGTGAGGGGGTGATCAGCGGTTATCGCGCGGTGCTCAATGCCGAGCAGTTGGGGATCGAGCTGGAAGCCATCGTCCACCTGTCGTTGCGCCAGGATATGGAGGACTGGCACGAGACCTTTATCAAGAAGGTCCAGGGCTGGCCGGAAGTGGCCAGTGCCTATGTGATCACCGGCGCCAGCAACTACGTGCTGCGGGTACAGGCGCGCAACCTCAAGCACTTTTCCGACTTTATCGTGAACCACCTCAACCGCACGGCGGGGGTGATGGATATCCGTTCGGAGATTGTGTTGCAGAAGATCAAGGACCGGGATGAGGTGCTGGACCTGGTCGTGCGCAAATAGCCAAAACACCGCCGATCACCTGTGGGAGCTGGCTTTTGTGGGAGCCGGGCTTGCCCGCGATACAGACACCTCGGTTTATCTGCAATACCGAGGAGATACTATCGCAGGCAAGCCAGCTCCCACAAAAGCCAGCTGCCACAGGTTTGACTGCGTTTAGTCTTCGAGGGCGCGTACGCGTTGCATGCGCTTTTGCTCGACCGGGGCCACCGCCGGCTGCAACTCGAAGTCGAAATCGATCTGCGCAAACTTGCCCTCCACGCCAAACTCCCGCGCCAGTTGCGGGTCTTCGCTAAAGCGAATCTCGGCAATCAGCTCATCCCGCGTCGCGTAGGCAAAGTCATCATGCAGATACGGATCATCCGACAGGTTGATCTGCGTGGTCAGGTGCCGATGCCCCGGTGCCGAGATAAAGAAGTGGATATGCGCCGGTCGCTGGCCGTGGCGCCCCAGTTGATCGAGCAACTGCTGGGTCGGCCCGGTCGGTGGGCAGCCGTAGCCAGACGGCACGATGCTACGGAAACGATAATTGCCCTGGGCATCGGTCTCGATCCGGCGGCGCAGGTTGAACTCCGATTGCGATGGGTCGAACCAGGAGTAAGTCCCGCCGGTGTTGGCCTGCCACACATCCACAATCGCCCCGGCCAACGGCTTGCCGTCGACATCGCGCACTTGCCCGCGCATAAACAGCGGCACAGCCGTATCCAGGCCATCGTCCAGGCGTGCTTCGTATTTGGACAGCGGCGCACCCGCCACGTACAGCGGCCCTTCGATGGTGCGCGGGGTGCCGCCGGACTTGCCGGCTTGCTCGTCGGCGGCGTCCATCAACAGGTCCAGGTAATGCTCCAGGCCCAGGCCTGCGGCAAGCAGCCCGGCTTCCTGGTTCTTGCCCAGTTCATTGAGGTAGTTGACCGCCTTCCAGAACTCTTCCGGGGTCACTTCCAGGTCTTCGATGATATTCACCGTATCGCGCAGGATCCGGTAGATCAGCGCCTTGGCCCGTGGGTTGCCGGCGTCATTGAGGTTGCCACTGGCTTCTTCGAGAAAGCGCTGGGCATGGGCAGTCTGGGACAGTCGAATGGACATGGTGCAATCCTCATCTTGTAATTATTAAGTGGCTAGACAGACTCAGCGATCATCCTCATGGATCGACGACGGATGCCGGCACAGGGCATTCACTTCGATGGCCATGTAGGGATAGAGCGGCAGTTGCATCAACAGGTCATGCAGTTCCTGCACGCTGTCGACATCGAACACGCTGTAGTTGGCGTACAGCCCGGCGATGCGCCACAGGTGGCGCCATTTGCCCTGCGCCTGCAGGCGTTGGGCCAGGGCTTTTTCGTCGGCCTTGAGGGCCGCCGCGCGCTCGGGGTTCATGTCCACGGGCAGGTTGACGGTCATTTTTACGTGAAACAACATCGCAGGCGTCCTCTTAATGTTTGTCACGACGGAAGAACGCCAGGCGTTCCTCATCGATGGCCAGGCCCAGGCCCGGGGCGGTCGAGACATGCAGGTGGAAATCGCGATACACCAGCGGCTCGGTAAGAATATCTTCGGTGAGCAGCAGCGGCCCGAACAGCTCGGTGTCCCACGCCAGTTTGTTCAGGGTGAGAAATGCATGGGCCGACGCCAGGGTGCCGATCCCGCCTTCGAGCATGGTGCCGCCATACAGGCCGATCCCCGCCGCTTCGGCAATCGCCGCCGTGCGCAACACCGCGCGCGGGCCGCCGTTTTTCGCGATCTTCAGGGCAAATACCGAGGCCGCGCCTTCGCGGGCCAGGTTAAAGGCATCTTCGACACATTCGATGGATTCGTCGGCCATGATCGGCGCCGGGCTCGACAGGTTGAGGCGGGCCATGCCGCCACGGTTATTGCGCGAGATCGGCTGTTCGATCAGGTCGATCCCGTTATCGCCCAGCACCTTGCAGGCGCGCAGGGCCACGGCTTCGTCCCAGGCCTGGTTGACGTCCACCCGCACGCTGGCGCGCTCGCCCAGGGCTTGTTTGATCGCGATCACATGGGCCAGGTCCTGGCTGACTTCACCGGCGCCGATCTTCAGCTTGAAGATGCGGTGGCGGCGCAGGTCGAGCATCTTCTCGGCCTCTTCGATGTCTTTTGCGGTGTTGCCGCTGGCCAGGGTCCACGCCACCGGCAAGGCATCGCGCACGCGGCCGCCGAGCAGTTCGCTGACCGGTAAAGCCAGGCGCTTGCCGAGGGCATCGAGCAAGGCGCTTTCAATACCAGACTTGGCAAAGGTATTGCCACGGATGCTGCGCTCCAGGCGCAACATCGCCGCGTTGATATTGCTGGCATCCTGACCGATCAGCAGCGGCGCAAAATGTTGGTCGATATTGATCTTGATACTGTCGGGGCTTTCATTGCCGTAGCTCAGGCCACCGATGGTGGTGGACTCGCCAATGCCTTCGGTGCCGTCGGCGCAACGCACGCGGATGATCACCAGGGTCTGGTTTTGCATGGTGTGCATCGCCAGCTTGTGCGGGCGGATGGTGGGGAGATCGACGATGATGGTCTCGATCGACTCGATGGCGCAAATCGGCATGGCAATACCCGTTGGGTTCTTTATAGGTCTTGCTTGATTCTGTCGCCCATTGTTGTTGGCTTCCAATATAGAATTGGTCTCGAACAATACCCTCAAGGTATGAGAGGAACTCGTATGGAACTGCGCCACTTGCGTTACTTCCAGGTGCTGGGGGAAACCCTGAACTTCACCCGCGCCGCCGAACGCCTGCATATCGCCCAGCCGCCGTTGAGCCGGCAGATCCAGCAATTGGAAGACGAGTTGGGCGTGGTCCTGCTGGAGCGTGGCCGGCCGTTGCGGCTGACCGAAGCCGGGCGCTACTTCTATGAACACGCCAATGTGCTGCTGGAGCAATTGACCAAGACCTGCGACAACACCCGGCGCATCGGCCTGGGGCAGAAGACCTGGCTGGGGATCGGCTTTGCCCCCTCGACCCTGTATGGCGTGCTGCCAGAGCTGATCCGCCGCCTGCGCAGCCATGACGCGCTGGAGCTGGAATTGGGCCTGGCGGAGATGACCACCCTGCAACAGGTCGAGGCGCTCAAGGCCGGGCGCATCGATGTGGGGTTCGGGCGGATTCGCATTGATGACCCGGCCATTGTCCAACGCGTGCTGGTGGAGGATCGGCTGGTGGCGGTGTTGCCGGCCGGGCACCCGCTGCTGGGCGCACCGGTGACCCTCGCGCAACTGGCCGCCGAGCCACTGGTGCTGTACCCCGGCAACCCGCGCCCCAGCTATGCCGACCATGTGATCGCACTGTTCGACACCCATGGCCTGGCGATCAAGGTGGCGCAATGGACCAATGAGTTGCAGACCGCCATTGGCCTGGTCGGGGCCGGCATGGGGGTGACGCTGGTGCCGGCCTCGGTGCAGATGCTGCACCGGGCGGATATCGGCTATACGCCGATTGTCGAGGCCACCGCGACGTCGCCGATCATTCTCAGCCGGCGGGTTAATGATCAGTCGCCGGGGCTGGGTCATTGCTTGCAACTGGTGGAAGAGCTGATCTGAAACAGCCCAGCCACCACTAATACCCTGTGGGAGCTGGCTTTCCTGCGGTAGCGGTGGATCAGTCACCAGATTCTTTGACTGCCCCACCGCTATCGCAGGCAAGCCAGCTCCTACATTTTGATCTGCAGTGTGTTCAGGCACCGCGCATGCGCCGCGCACCGTTACGTTGCAGCGTCTGGCTGGGGGATTCGTCGAACAGTTTGCGGTACTCCGCCGAAAACCTTCCCAGGTGGGTAAAACCCCAGCCCAGGGCGATTTCGGAGATGGTGCGGGTTGCCCCATGCTCCAGAATCTCCTGGCGCACCGCGCCCAGGCGGTACTTTTTCAAGTAGGCCATGGGGGACAGGGCGAAGTATTTGCGAAACGCATCGAACAGCTTGAACCGCGACACCCCGGTGGCCGCCTCCAGGTCTTCCAGGTGCAGCGCTTCGCGGGCGTTATCGTGGATATATTGGCGGGCGCGGATCAGGTAGTGGGGCAACTTCACGCCCAGCACGTCGCGCAGTTCTTCGGAGTAGTTGTTCGGCTGGGCCAGGATCAGGCCCTTGATCAGCGAGCTTTCCAGGTCACGGGTAAACGCGGCCTGGTCATACAGCTCGCTGCTGTGTTCCAGCTCCGCGATAACGTGCCGTGCCATGCGCCACCACGCCGCCGGTGCACCCTGCACCGCATCCATCACCGCTTCAAAGCGCAACGGCGCATCAATCGGCCGCTGTAACAGGCCCTCCAGGATTTCGCTCATCGCCGCGCGGGTGATCACCACCTGCAACTTGCGGCAGTCGCCGGAGATCGCCAGCACCTGGTGTTCATTGGGCGAGATGATCACGCCCTGGTCGCGGTTGGAACTCAAGCGCTGGCCGCCCTTGCTCAACTCCTGCTCGCCCACCAGCGGCAGGCTCAGGCTGTAGCTGCGAAAGTGTTCGGCGTCTTCGATATCGATGGTCACGTCGGTGCCATATTCGATCACCCCCAGCGTGGTGGCGCGGGACTTGAACACATTGGCACTGTGGTGGAAGCGCAGGCGCGCAGGCGCGGTGGTTTCCAGGCGATGGGGCCCGCAGATGCCGGACATCCAGCTGCGGGCACCTTCAAGGTCGAAACGTTCAATACGGATATCGCGTGTATGGCTACTCATCAGGGTGCACTCACGGCGGTTGTGGCCAGCGCGCTCTGACGGCGCGTCCGGTGGATCAAGGCAAGTTCTGCGCCACCTCGCGCACTTGCCCACTGAGTGGATAACGAGCGTCGACTATGTGGATAAGAAACCGGCTTTTACGACCATTGCCTGGCCAGACAGTAGCGCATTCCCCGGCGGCGTTGCACCCAAGTGGGTACTTGCTCCCCAACTATGCGGCCCATCTTCCCCCACTAAGCGGATAGCTGGCCGCCCCCCTGCCCGCCTCTAATGAACCACCGATTAGCTACCCAATAAAAGGTGCCTCCCATGAGTGGTGCAAGAAGCGTCGAGCAGTGGAAAACGTTTATCGAAAGCTGCCTGGATTTCCGTCCGGCCGAGGGTGTGTTCCGCATCGCCCGTGACATGTTCACCGAGCCCGAGCTGTTCGACCTGGAGATGGAACTGATCTTCGAGAAGAACTGGATCTACGCCTGCCACGAAAGCGAACTGGCCAACAACCATGACTTCGTGACGATGCGCGCCGGGCGCCAGCCGATGATCATCACCCGCGACGGCGAAGGCCAGCTCAACGCCCTGATCAACGCCTGCCAACATCGCGGCACCACCCTGACCCGCGTCGGCAAGGGCAACCAGTCCACCTTTACCTGCCCGTTCCACGCCTGGTGCTACAAGAGCGACGGGCGCCTGGTGAAGGTCAAGGCGCCGGGGGAATACCCGGAAGGTTTCGACAAGGCCACCCGCGGCCTGAAGAAGGCGCGCATCGAAAGCTACAAGGGCTTTGTGTTTATCAGCCTCGACGTGCACGGCACCGACAGCCTGCAAGACTTCCTCGGCGACGCCAAAGTGTTCTTCGACATGATGGTCGCGCAATCCGCCACCGGTGAGCTGGAGGTGCTGCCCGGCAAGTCGGCCTACACCTACGACGGCAACTGGAAGCTGCAGAACGAAAACGGCCTGGACGGCTACCACGTCAGCACCGTGCACTATAACTACGTGGCCACGGTGCAGCATCGCCAGCAGGTCAATACGCAAAACGGCAGCGCCTCCGGCAGCACCCTGGACTACAGCAAACTCGGCGCCGGCGATGCCAATACCGATGACGGCTGGTTCGCCTTCAACAACGGCCACAGTGTGTTGTTCAGCGATATGCCCAACCCCAGCGTGCGCTCCGGCTACGCCACCATCATGCCGCGCCTGGTGGCAGAGCACGGCCAGCAAAAGGCCGAGTGGATGATGCACCGCCTGCGCAACCTCAACGTGTACCCGAGCCTGTTCTTCCTCGACCAGATCAGCTCGCAACTGCGCATCATCCGCCCGGTGGCGTGGAACAAGACCGAGATCATCAGCCAGTGCCTGGGGGTCAAGCACGAGTCCGACGCTGACCGCGAAAACCGTATCCGCCAGTTTGAAGACTTCTTCAACGTGTCCGGCATGGGCACCCCCGATGACCTGGTGGAATTTCGCGAAGCCCAGCGCGGCTTCCAGGGCCGCCTGGAACGCTGGAGCGATATCTCCCGGGGCAGCCATCGCTGGGCAACCGGGCCGACGCCCAACAGCGAGGCCATCGGCATCCAACCGGCCATGACCGGCACCGAATTCACCCACGAAGGGCTGTACGTCAACCAGCACCGCAACTGGCAGACCTTCCTGCTGGACGGTCTGGACGCACAATCCTTGAAACTGCACGAGGTGAAATGATGAACGCGCCATTGCAGTATCAGATCGAGCAGTTTTTCTACCGCAAATCCGAGCTGTGCGACGCCCAGGACTGGGACGCCTATGTGCAGTTGTTCGACCCGCAGAGTGAGTTCCACCTGCCGCAATGGGACTCGGAGCACGTCTACACCCGCGACCCCAAGCGCGAGATGTCGCTGATCTACTACGCCAACCGTTCGGGCCTGGAAGACCGGGTGTTCCGCCTGCGCACCGGCAAGGCGGCGTCCGCCACCCCCATGCCGCGCACCTTGCACCTGATCAATAACGTACGGATTGCCGAGCAGGCTGATGGCTGCCTGGAGGTGCGGCTGAACTGGCACACGCTGTTTTATCGGTTGGCGATGTCGGAGCAGTTCTATGGCCACGCCACCTATAGCCTCAAGCCCCATGGCGACAGTTGGCTGATCACGCGCAAGCATGCGCTGCTGCTCAATGACACGATCAACTCGGTGCTGGATTTCTACCACCTCTGACGTTGACGCCCTCCCTTCAACTGTAGGAGCGAGCTTGCTCGCGAAAAAACCAAGGGCTGCGCGTGCATTCAGGATGCCCGCGCCATCGTTAACGTTTTTCGCGAGCAAGCTCGCGCCTACAGGTATTACCCAATCCATGGAGAACGGTGGATGAATCACAAAGTGGCCTTCAGTTTTGCCGATGGCAAGACCTTGTTCTTTGCGGTGGGCAGCAACGAAATCCTGCTGGATGCAGCATTGCGCAGTGGCATCAAGATCCCCCTCGATTGCCGCGAAGGCGTGTGCGGCACCTGCCAGGGGCGTTGCGAGTCCGGCGACTACAGCCAGGACTATGTGGATGACGAGGCCTTGTCCAGCCTCGACCTGCAACAGCGCAAGATGCTCAGTTGCCAGACCCGAGTCCAATCGGATGCGGCGTTTTACTTCGATTTCGATTCGAGCCTGTGCAATGCGCCAGGGCCGGTGCAGGTCAGCGCCAGGGTCTGCGAGGTGCAACAGGTGTCGGCCAGCACCGCGATTCTGGCGGTGCAACTGGAGCAGGCCCTGGACTTTCTGCCGGGGCAATATGCGCGCCTGTCGATCCCCGGCACCGAGCACCAGCGCTCCTACTCCTTCGCCAACCGCCCGGGCAACCGCTTGCAGTTTTTGATCCGCTTGCTGCCGGACGGGGTGATGAGCAATTACATACGCGAGCGCTGCCAGGTCGGCGATGAAATCACCCTGGAGGCACCGCTGGGTGCGTTTTATCTGCGGCACGTCACCCAGCCACTGGTGCTGGTGGCCGGCGGCACCGGGTTGTCGGCACTCTTGGGGATGCTCGATGAATTGGCCGAGCGCGGCTGCGAGCAACCGGTGCACCTGTATTACGGGGTGCGCGGGGCCGAGGATTTGTGCGAGGCCGAGCGCATCAAGGCGTATGCCCAAACCTTGCGCGGTTTTCGCTACACCGAAGTGCTCAGCGACCCATCGCCGCAGTGGCCTGGCAAGCGCGGCTATTTGACCGAGCATTTCGACCTGGCCGAATTGCGGGATAGATCGGCCGATATGTACGTCTGCGGCCCCCCTCCAATGGTCGAATCGATCAAGAAGTGGCTGCAAGAACAGGCACTTGATGGCGTTCAGCTGTATTACGAAAAGTTTACCGAGAGTAATATCTGACCCCTCAGCAGTGAGGGGCGGGTCTGGCGTGCAGGATCAACCCTGAAAAAAACAAGTAAAAGGGAATGTTAATGGCGGATGACATGGTTAACCCGGTGGGCCTCAAGCGTGGCCTGAAAAACCGGCATATTCAGCTGATTGCCCTGGGCGGGGCGATTGGTACGGGTTTGTTCCTCGGTTCGGCCGGGGTGCTGAAATCGGCGGGGCCTTCGATGATCCTGGGCTATGCGATAGCCGGGTTTATCGCGTTTCTGATCATGCGCCAGCTGGGCGAGATGATCGTCGAGGAACCGGTCGCCGGCTCCTTCAGCCACTTCGCCCACAAGTACTGGGGCGGCTATGCAGGCTTCCTCGCCGGCTGGAACTACTGGGTGCTGTATGTGCTGGTGGGCATGGCCGAATTGACGGCGGTGGGCAAGTACATCCAGTTCTGGTGGCCTGAAGTGCCGACCTGGGTCAGCGCGGTGGTGTTCTTCGTTGCGGTGAACCTGATCAACACCCTGAACGTGAAGTTCTTCGGTGAGACCGAATTCTGGTTCGCGATCATCAAGGTAGTGGCGATCATCGGCATGATCGTGCTCGGCTGCTACCTGCTGTTCAGCGGCACCGGCGGCCCGCAAGCCTCGATCAGCAACCTGTGGGACCACGGCGGTTTCTTCCCCAACGGCGGCATGGGCCTTTTGATGGCGATGGCGTTCATCATGTTCTCGTTCGGCGGCCTGGAGCTGGTGGGTATTACGGCTGCCGAAGCCAGCGAGCCGCGCAAGGTGATCCCCAAGGCGATCAACCAGGTGGTGTACCGGATCCTGATTTTCTACGTCGGCGCCCTGACCGTGCTGCTGTCGCTGTACCCCTGGGATCAACTGCTGCAAACCCTCGGCGCGTCCGGCGATGCCTACAGTGCCAGCCCGTTCGTGCAGATCTTCTCGTTGATCGGTAACGACACCGCCGCGCACATCCTCAACTTCGTGGTGCTGACCGCCGCACTGTCGGTGTACAACAGCGGCGTGTACTGCAACAGCCGCATGCTGTTCGGCCTGGCCGAGCAAGGCGACGCGCCCAAGGCGCTGATGAAGCTCAACAAGCAAGGCGTACCGTTGCGCGCCCTGGGCATTTCGGCCCTGGTGACGTTGCTGTGCGTGGTGATCAACTACGTGGCACCCAAGGATGCACTGGTGCTGTTGTTTGCCCTGGTGGTTGCTTCGCTGATGATCAACTGGGCGCTGATCAGCCTGACCCACATCAAGTTCCGCAAGGCCATGGGCGAGCAAGGCGTGGTGCCGTCGTTCAAGACCTTCTGGTTCCCGTTCAGCAACTACCTGTGCCTGGCGTTCATGTTGGTGATCGTTGGCGTGATGCTGGCCATCCCGGACATGCGCCCATCGGTGTATGCGATGCCGGTGTGGGTGGGGATTCTCTTTGCGGCGTACTGGCTGCGCTCGAGAAAGGCCAAGACCTTGGCAACACAGTAATCCATGTGGGAGCGGGCTTGCTCGCGAAGGCGACCTGTCAGTTGATGCATGTGCTGACTGATACACCGCTATCGCGAGCAAGCCCGCTCCCACATTTTGATCTGCATTCCAAGTTCAAATCTGCCAATGAAAAAGCCCCGGAGAACCGGGGCTTTTTTATTAAAGCGTCGAACGCACCCGCCACAGCTCGGGGAACAGCACCGTGTCGAGCATCTTGCGCAAGTACCCCACACCTTCGGTGCCACCGGTGCCCGGCTGGAAGCCGATGATCCGCTCCACCGTGGTCACATGGCGGAAGCGCCATTGGCGGAACGAGTCCTCCAGGTCGATAAACTTCTCGGCCAACTGATACAGGTCCCAGTAACGGTTCGGATCGCGGTACACCTCGCGCCACGCCGCCTCCACCGATTCGTCATGCACCGTCGGCGCCGTCGGGTCGCGTTGCGCGCGCTGCGGGTCAATCGCCAGGCCCGCCTTGATCATCAGGTTGATCGCCTCGTCATACAGCGACGGCGTGGCAATCGCCACTTGCAGCTCCTTGAGCAATTCCGGGCGATGGGCGTGGGGTCGTAACAACGCCGCGCTTTTATTGCCGAGGATGAACTCGATTTCCCGGTACTGGAACGACTGGAAGCCCGACGACTGCCCCAGGTACGGGCGGATCGCCTTGTACTCCGACGGCGTCATGGTCGCCAGCACCGCCCAGGCGTGCACCAGTTGGTCGAAAATCCGCGACACCCGCGCCAGCATCTTGAACGCCGGCGCCAGCTCACCCAGGCGCACATGTTCACGGGCGGCCTTGAGTTCGTGGAGCATGAGTTTCATCCACAGCTCGGAGGTCTGGTGCTGGATGATAAACAGCATCTCGTTGTGGTCCGGCGACAGCGGGTGCTGGGCCGTGAGCACTTTGCCCAGGTCCAGGTAGTCGCCGTAGCTCATGGACTCGGAAAAATTCAGCTCGGCGTTATGCCACTCTTCAGGCGGCTGGTAATCAGGGGAAAAAGGACACTGGCTCATCGCGTGGGCTCCTTGAGCGGGCGCAGGATTGCTCGTACCGGGCTGGCATCGAGGTTGGCAAAACGCAACGGCAGCGCGATCAACTCGTAATCGCCCTGCGGCACGTCGTCGAGCACGATGCCTTCGAGAATCGCCATGCCATGCCGGGCGACGGCGTTGTGGGCATCCATGGTCTTGGACTGTTGCGGGTCCAGGGATGGCGTGTCGATGCCGATCAGGCGCACGCCGAGGCTGGCCAGCAGCTCGACCGTTTCTTTGGCAACGGCGGTGAAGTCCGCATCCCAGGTAGTCAGCGGCGCCTGTTGATAAGTGCGCAGCAGCACCCGCTCCGGCAGGTTATCCAGGCGCCCCTGCAACTGCTCGGGCTGCACCAGCGCGCCGCTGTCCAGGCAATACAGCACCCGGCACGGGCCCAGGTACACATCCAGCGAGACTTCGCCGATGGGCGCGCCGTCGGCACTGTAGTGCAACGGCGCATCGACATGGGCACCGGTGTGGGGCGACAGGGTAATGCGCCCGACGTTCACCGGGCATTCGGGGCCGAACTGCCAGACGCGTTCTTCCTGGAAGGGGGTGTCGCCCGGCCAGGTCGGGGTGGCGGTGCTCAAGGGTGGGCTGATATCCCACCACGTTTTTATTGGATTCATACGAGGCTCTCGGCTGTTTCTAAAGTGAATGATACGAGGGCCAGCGGTAAATATTCTTGCGAATTCCAGCGCGAAGGCTGATTTCTTTCGTACTTACTGCGAAGAAACGTCTGATTATTGAACAGATCCATCAGCCATCGCCGATCAAATGTGTGCGAGCTTATGTGGGAGCTGGCTTGCCTGCGATAGCATCACTGCGGTGTGACTGACACACCTCGGTGCTTGTATCGCAGGCAAGCCAGCTCCCACAGGGTTCGGTATAGGTTTGGGAAGCGTATGGCAATGCGCTTCTGGGCATCCCAGTGTCGAGTTCAGACCACAGCCATTCGGGCAAGCGCTATAGGGTTGGCCTTCACGTCCCAACCTTGGAGCCATCATGTCCCAGCCGATCACTGTACTGCGCGATACCCATCCCCTGCCGGTCCTGGATGCCTGCAAATGGCAGAAACTCGAAGGCGACCCACACACCGTCAACCTCAACGCCTACACCAGCGAAGACGGCAGCAAGATCATGGGCACCTGGATCTGCACCCCGGGCAAGTGGTACGTGGAATACGTGAAGTGGGAATACTGCCATTTCCAGGAAGGCTACTGCGTGATCACCCCGGATGGCCTGGAGCCGATCCATTTGCGCGCTGGGGATATCTTTGTGGTGGAGCCCGGTATGAAGGGCACGTGGGAAGTGGTCGAGACAGTGCGTAAGTATTTCGTGTTTGCCTGATCGAGAAAAACCCGGGAACCCGCCCGACGCGGGCTCCCGGAAAAGCCCTTACTGGGGTTTGCGATAGCTGTTGATGATCGCCGAGAAGTCCTTGCCCCCGTCCCCGCGCTGGCTCATCGCTTGATACAACTGCTGCGCCACCGCCCCCAGGATCACCGGCTGGTGCGCCTGGCGGGCCGCTTCGGTCGCCAGGCCCAGGTCCTTGAGCATCAAGTCGGCGCCAAACCCACCGGTATAGCCCCTGGATGACGGCGCGGTCTCGCTCACCCCCGGCCATGGGTTGTAGGTGTCGGAACTCCAGCAACGCCCGGTGGAGCTGTTGATGATGCCAGCCAGCACCTGGGTGTCGATGCCCAGTGCATCGCCCAGGGCCATGGCCTCGCTGACGCCGACCATGCTGATCCCCAGCAGCAGGTTGTTGCAGATCTTGGCGATCTGCCCGGTGCCGACTTCACCGCAATGCACGATGTTGCGGCCCATCTGCGCCAGCACCGGTTGCAGGGTGGCGAACAGTTCCGGGGTGGCGCCGACCATAAAGGTCAGCGTCCCGGCCTGCGCCCCGCCCGTGCCGCCAGAGACGGGGGCATCGGCCATCGCCACGCCGTGCCTGGCTGCCGCAGCCGCCACATCGCGGGCAGTCTGTGGGTCGATGGTGCTGCAATCCACCGCCGGTACGCCTTTGCCGATACCGGCGAGCACGCCGTCTTCATTCAGCCAGACGCTGCGCACATGGGCGGCAGCAGGCAGCATGGTCAACACCAGTTCGGCGCCTTCTGCTGCTGCGCGCGGTGAGGCGCTGATGGTGCCGCCCAATTCGGCCAATTCCTTGAGCACGGTCTGGTTCAGGTCGAACAGGTTCAGCGCGTGGCCAGCCTTGATCAGGTTGCGGGCCATGGGGGCGCCCATGTTGCCCAGGCCGATAAATGCAATCTTCATGCTCGTCTCCTTGATCAACGCAGGTTGATGGTGGTGTTGACGCCATCATTGACGCTGTCGTCGTCGAACCAGCGGCTGGTGACGGTTTTGGTCTGGGTGTAGAACTGCACCACTTGCTTGCCGTACGGGCCCAGGTCGCCGAGTTTCGAGCCACGGGAACCGGTGAAGCTGAAGATTGGCACTGGCACCGGGATCGGGATGTTGATGCCCACCTGGCCGACGTCGATTTCGCTCTGGAACTTGCGCGCCGCCGCACCGCTCTGGGTGAACAGGCCGGTGCCGTTGCCGAATGGGTTGGCGTTGACCAGGGCGATGGCTTCGTCGAGGGTATCGACTTCCAGCACCACCAGCACCGGGCCGAAGATTTCCTGGGTGTAGATCTGCATATCGGTGGTCACGCCCGAGAACAGGGTCGGGCCGACGAAATTGCCTTGCTCGAAGCCCGGCACCTGGATGTCGCGGCCATCCAGTTCCAGCTTGGCACCTTCTTTCACGCCGCTGGCGATCAGGTCGAGGATACGTGCCTTGGTGCGCTTGGAAATCACCGGGCCCACGTCGGTGCCGGCTTCGCTGCCGGCGTTGACTTTGAGTTTCAGCGCCAGGGCCTTGAGGTCCGGCAGCCACTGCCTGGCCGCGCCGACCAGCACCACCACCGAGGTGGCCATGCAGCGCTGACCGGCCGCACCGAAACCGGCGCCGACCAGGGCATTGAGGGTTTGCTCACGGTTGGCATCCGGCAGCACCACCGCATGGTTCTTCGCGCCCATCATCGATTGCACACGCTTGCCGTGCTTGCCCGCCAGGTCGTAGACATGGGTGCCGACAGCAGTCGAGCCAACGAAGGACACGGCCTTGATATCTTTGTGGGTGCACAGGGCATCCACCACCGCCTTGCCACCGTGGACCACGTTCAACACACCGGCTGGCACACCGGCTTCCAGCGCCAGCTCCACCAGCATCAGGGTCGACAGTGGATCCTGTTCCGACGGCTTGAGCACAAAGGTGTTACCACAGGCGATGGCCATGGGGAACATCCACAGCGGGATCATCGCCGGGAAGTTGAACGGGGTGATGCCGGCGCACACGCCGATGGGTTGGCGCAGGGTGTAGGTATCGACGCCACCGGCGACGTTCTCGGCAAACTCGCCCATTTGCAGGGTGCCGATGGAGCAAGCGTGCTCGACCACTTCCAGGCCACGGAAAATATCGCCCTCGGCATCGGCAATGGTCTTGCCTTGCTCGGCACTGAGGACGACGGCAATGCGCTTGGAGTGTTCACGGATCAGCGCTTGCAGCTTGAGCATGATGCGCATGCGCGCGCCGATCGGCGTCAGCTTCCAGGTCTGGAAGGCGCGATGGGCGGCGTCGATGGCCGCGTTGACTTCATCGGCCGTGGCGAAGGGCACACGGGCCAGGACTTGTTGGGTCGCCGGGTTGACGATGTCTTGCCACTCGGTGGTCTTGGACTCGACCCATTCACCGTTGATCAACAGTTTGGCCTGTTTCACGGTGGTATCGGCAGACGTAAGCGATGCGTTCATGGGGGTCTCCAGATCTTGTAGTTATGCAGAGAGCCAAGGCGTGAAGCGCCTTGAGGATGAGGCGTTCGGACGATTTTTGGAGTATAGATGTGCAAACTTCCAATAAGAACCCACATAAAAGCCGGTCCAACATGCAAAAAAACATCACCTCTTTAGGCTCGCTGAACTGGGACGACCTGAAGTTTTTCCTCGAAGTGGCCCGCACCCGCAAGGCCAGCGTCGCCGCCAAGCGCCTGGCGGTGGACTACACCACCGTGTCGCGGCGCATCAGTTCGCTGGAAGGCTCCCTGGGCACCCTGCTGTTCGAGAAATCCCGGACCAGCGGCTTTGTGCTGACCAACGAAGGCCAGCGCTTGCTGGGTTATGCCGAGTCCATCGAAAGCACCTTGCACATGGCCTGCGAACAAGTCTCCGGCTCCGGCGTGGCACTGTCCGGGCATGTGCGCATGGGCTGCACCGAGGGGTTTGGCAGCTTTTTCGTCACCCCGCAACTGAGCCACTTCGTCGACACCTACCCGGCGATCTCGGTCGACATCCTGCCCCTGCCCCACTTCATCAGCCTGTCCAAGCGCGAAGCCGACATTGTCATCGCCCTGGAGCGCCCGGAACACGGGCCCTACGTGTGCTGCAAACTGTGCGACTACAAGCTGCAGCTGTACGCAACCCAGGACTACCTCGACCAGCACCCGCCCATCCGCCGCCCGGCCGACCTGGCCGACCATCCGTTTATCAGCTACGTGGATGACCTGGCGTTCAGCTCAGAGCTGCTGTACCTGGCCAATGTCGTCCCGGGCGCCAGCGCCAGCCTGCGCAGCACCAGCGTGATCGCGCAGTACGTGGCGGCGCAGCAGGGGCGTTCGCTGGCGATCCTGCCGTGCTTCCTGGCCGCGCAGGATCCACGGTTGCTACCGGTGCTGGGGGAAGAGGTCACTGTGACGCGGCAGTTCTGGATGTATTGCCGAGAGGATTTACGCAAGTTGAAACGGATTACGTTGTTGTGGGATTACATCCGTGAGGTGACGGAGCAGAACCAGGGGTTGTTGATGGGGCAGACGCGGGAGATGGTGTTTGCCCAATAGCCGCCAGAACACTGGAGCAACTGTGGGAGCGACCCGACAAGCTCGCTCCCACAGTTGGGCGTATTTCAAATTTAGACCGGCCTGTCGGCTCAGTCGGCGATCACTACAATCGACACCCGACGGTTTTCGGTACGGCCCGCGGAGGTGCTGTTGGACGCCACCGGCTCGCTGCTGCCCAGGCCGCGCAGTTGCACATTCTCTTCCTTCATACCCACCGCCACCAAGACCTTGCCCACGCTTTTCGCCCGGCGCAGGGACAGTTGCTGGTTGTAGGTTTCCTTGCCCGAGGCGTCAGTGTGGCCGTCTACACGCACACGTTCGATGCCCACGCCGGTGAGGGCCTTGCCAATGCGTTCGACGATATCGGTGCTGGGCTTGTTGAGTTTTTCGACGTCGCTGCCAAACAGCACTTTGCCCGACAGGCCGAAGGCCCAGCCTTCGTCGGTCAGCTCGAAGCCTTGTTGCTTGAGCACCGCCACTTGTGCCGGGGTCAGGCCCTTGGGCGGGGCGGTTTGGCAGCCACTCAGGGTCAGCAGTGCGATAAACAAGGTGATAAAGAGAACGCGGGTGTTAGCAAACAAGGGATCAACTCCTGTGTTGAACATTGGCAGCGGGGTGCTCCGACTCCGCCGTGTGCTGGCCGCCCTGGGAAAGGCGTTTGGCCTGGTACATCGCCGCATCGGCGGCATTGAGCAAGGCGCCGGGAGTGGTGCCATGATCGGGATAAACCGCAATACCGATACTGAGTGAGGTCAACACTTGGGTGTTGCCCGGCAGCGGAATGGGTTGGTCCATGCTGGCGATGATTTTTTCGGCGATGCGCTGGGCATCTTCGAGCTTGTGCAGGGGCGAAAGCAGGATGGCGAACTCATCGCCGCCCAGGCGCGCCACCAGGTCGCTCTCGCGCAGTTGCGCCCGTATGCGCGCGGCGACGGCCACCAATACCGCGTCACCGGCGGCGTGCCCGAAGTTGTCGTTGATGTCTTTGAAGCGGTCGCTGTCGAGAAACAGCACCGCCACCCGCTCGTTGAGCTTGGCCGCGCTGCGCAAGGCACGGATCAGGCGGCCCTCGAAGAAGGCGCGGTTGGGCAGCCCGGTCAGGCTGTCATGGCTGGCCTGGTGAGCGAGGGTTTCGTTTTCGCTTTGCAGGTGGGTTTGCCAGGCTTCCAACTCATCGAGCAAGGCATTGAAGTCATTGCCCAGGTTATCGAGTTCGGCAATCTGTGCCGGCGGCACGCGGCGGTCGAAGGCCCGCTCGCTGCGCGCGGCGTGGGCAACATCGGCCAGGCGGTGCAACGGGCCGGTGATACCGCGCAACATGCGCCGCGCCAGGTAAATCGCCACCCAGCCACTGATGGCCGTACACACAACGATCCCCGCCAGGCCGCTGAGCAAAAAGCGCAACAGGCTACCGCCGTGGCCACTCAGCTCGACGGTGCCAATCTTCTTGCCTTGATGCAGGATCGCTTGGCTGATGGGTTCTTCCAGCAGCGTGTGGGCCAGTTCCAGCTCCACCTGGGACAGCATCCCGGTTTCCGGGCGCACCCAGTGGGCCAGGGTGTTGCCATTGAGGTCCAGCACCCGGGCTTCGGCCACTTCTTCGGTGGTGGCGATCAGCGCCAGGGCTTCGGTGGCCGCCACGCGGTCGTTGAATACCACCGCGGCTTCCACGGTGTAGTTGATCGAGCGGGCGATCAGGTGCAGGTTGTGGTCGGCATAGACCCGCAGGGCCAACACCCCCAGCAGGGTCAGGGACACACTGGCCATGGCAACCGCCACCAGCGCCACACTCAGGTGCCCGCGACCGAGGACTGAACGTAATGTGGGGCGGCTTGTGGCGTTACGCAGCTTCATGACTCCGGCGCCCGACGACGGGATAGCTGCAGGACGCTGGGATGAATGCGCACACCGCTGCGGGCCACGGAATCGAGGTTGACCTCGAACGACACCTGCTCATCGCTGACCCGCAGGCAGAACAGACTGCCCACGGTGCATTGGTCACCGCCTTCGCTGATGCTCAACACCGGATGGCCGATCAACGAGGTAAACAAGTGGCTGCGTTCTTCAGGGCTGAGCTTGCCGATATACAGCGCGTCGCAGGCGTTGACGATATTGGGGTTGTCCGCCAGCAGGCGCTGGACCACCACCGGTCGGCCCGTGGCCTGTGTGGTGCCTTTGACCAGGTCGTCGGTGTATTGGGTCGGGCCAACGATGCACAAACGCAGTTGGGCGGGTTCCACCGGCCAACGGGCGTAGCTGAGAATCCCCAGCACCACTTGGGTCACTGCCTGGGCCCGTTGGTCAGCCGCACTGGCAACGGACGCCTGGGCAAAAGCCAAAGGCGTGACGAGGCACAGAACGGCCAACAGCAGCATTCGTCTCCAGCTCCAACTACGCTCTGCGGGCGAGACAGCCACGTTCATGCAGCAATTCTCTTTGATCTTCTCGGGATGATGCCGCAACGATAGCATATTGGCGGAAAACCCAGCGACACGGGGCCTAGGTAGATTGCGCCATTTACCAATAAAATCCGACAGTTCGGTCAGGTTTTGCCTGCGCCCTTATGCCCCTAGCGCCAACATCAGCCCGCTCAATCGTTTCACCTTGCGCCGCACCGCTTCCTCGAAAACCCCACCACGGGTTTCGATCAAACTGAAGCGATCCTTGGCCCGGGTGATTCCGGTGTAAATCAGCTCCTTGGTCAGTACCGGGTTCAGCGCATCCGGCAGGATCAGGGCCGTGTGGGCGAACTCCGAGCCTTGGGATTTGTGCACGGTCATGGCGTAGACGGTTTCCACATCATTGAGGCGGCTGGGCAACACAAAGCGCACGCCGCCCTGGCCATCGTTGCGCGGGAAGGCAACGCGCAACACCTGCGGCCCACCGTCACTTTCGGGCAGCTTCAAGGCAATTCCGATGTCGCCGTTCATCAAGCCCAGGCCGTAGTCGTTGCGGGTCATCAGTACCGGACGGCCTTCGTACCATTGCTGGTCGCTGTCGATCAGCCGCGCCTTGAGCAACGCCGCCGTGATGCGCTGGTTGAGGCCCTCCACACCCCAGGGCCCCTTGCGCACCGCGCACAGCAACTGGAAGGCATCGAAGGCTTGCAACAACTGACGCGCCCAGTCAGTCCAGCGCGGGTCGTCGCGTGGTGTCTCGGCCGTCGGGCGCGAGGTGCGCAGCAGGTTCAGGTAGTAGCGATAGCCCTGGGCGTCGCCGCCCTGCCCGTCCAGCACCAGGCGCTCCAGGGCGCGGTCATGCTCGCCCTTGAGGCGCAGGCAAAACAGGTCGTGGCTGCCGGCGTCCAGCCGTTGGCGGGCCTGCTCGGGGTTTTGCTGGTTGACCCAGCGCGCCAGTTGGCCGATGCCACTGCCTTCGCCGAAGCGCCGGGAGTAACGCAGCATGACCACTTGTTGCGCCAGCGGATGACTGGCGTCGAGGTCTTCCTGCAGGCCGCTGCCCGCCAGGGTCTCGCCGCTGACACGTTCCAGCCATTGGCGCGTGTCGGGGCTGTACCAGCCAGCCTCGGCATCGCGACACAAATCGCCGAGCACCGCGCCGGCTTCCACCGAGGCCAATTGGTCCTTGTCCCCCAGCAGTACCAGGCGTGCATGGGGCGGCAAGGCATCCAGCAGGTTGGCCATCATTTCCAGGTCGATCATCGAGGCTTCATCCACCACCAGCACATCCAGCGGCAACAGGTTGCCCGCGTGATGGCGAAAATGCCGAGTACCGGGACGGCTGCCCAACAGACGGTGCACGGTGGTGACCTCGGTGGGGATTTTTTCGCGCACGGCCTCGGGCACTTGCAGCGAGCGCACTTGCTGGCTGATGGACTCGGTCAAGCGCGCCGCCGCCTTGCCGGTGGGCGCTGCCAGGCGGATGCGCAACACCGTACCCTGCTCCACCGCAGGTGCTTGCAGCAATGCCAGCAGGCGTACCACGGTGGTGGTCTTGCCGGTGCCGGGGCCGCCGGTGACGATGCTGAACGCCCCCCGCGTGGCCAGGGCACAGGCGAGTTTCTGCCAGTCGACCACGCCATCCGGTGGCGGCTGCTGGAACAGGCCATTCAAACGCTGGGGCAGGTCTGCCGAGACCGCTTCCTGCACGGCAAGACGCTGACGCAAGGCGCTGTCGATGCGCCGCTCATAGGTCCAGTAGCGGCGCAGATACAAGCGCTTGCCCGACAACACCAGCGGCCGGCTGTGTGCCGTCTCACTGCCATCGCCAGCCAGCGCCACCAGCGTGCTCGCCGCCAGGGCGTGGCACCAGTGCGCACCGTCCAGGCCATCGAGCAGTTGCGAAGGCAGCAGCATCGCGCCACTGGAAAGATCCCCTTCAGGGGGCAACGACAGGGCAAAATCCGGGGCGTTCAGGGTCTCGAACACGTCCAGACACACGTGGCCGTGGCCCAGTTGGTGGCTGGTCAGGGCGGCGGCCAGCAGCACCAGGGGATCGGCCTGTGGGTCGAGCTCATGCAGAAAGCCCACGAACGCCTTGTCCAGCGCCCGCAGCCAGCCGCGCTCGACCCAGCGTGCCAGCAGGTGCATCAGGTCGTCAGCGTGTGCCAGCGGTGCCAGTGCCTCCAGCGGCAGCGTCGAGAGGCTCATAGCAGGACTCCTTGTTCCCAGGCCGGTTCGACCTTGGGCGGTTGCGGCTTGCCCTGGAACAACAGGTCCAGGCGTTCGATCAGTTCCCGTGGCGGCCGGGTGAAATACGCGCCCTGGCTCACGGCTTGGCCCCCGCGCAGGAACAGGTAGAGGGCGCCGCCCACATGCCGGTCGTAATCGTAATCAGGCAGCCGCGCCTTGAGCTGGCGATGCAGGGCCAGCAGGTAGAGGACGTATTGCAGGTCATAGCGATGGTCGAGCATCGACTGTTCCATGGCCTCGCGGGTGTAGGCCGCGTCGTCGGCGCCGAGCCAGTTGGATTTGTAGTCGGCCACGTAGTAGCGGCCGTCATGTTCAAACGTCAGGTCGATAAAGCCCTTGAACATACCGTTGAGCAACACCGGCTCGGCGGCGACCCGCGACACGCCGGCGTGGGTGTATTGGCAGACCAGTTGGTCGAGGACGAGCACATCGACGGTGTGGCTGGCGAACCAGAACTCCATTTCGATCTGATACTGCTGCAGCTCGCTCAGGGTCGCCGCTGCCTGCCCATGGCCCAGGTCCAGTGGCACTTGCAGCAGGTGCCCGAGCCAGCCGCTGAGGGTGCCGATCCAGCCTTCCCAGCCGCGTCGGTTGCAGCGCCGAGCAACGGCGTCTTCGATGGCTTCGGGGCTCACGTTGAAGCCTTCGTTGCCGGCCCACTCCAGCAGGCCGTGGAGAAAGGTCCCGGGGTTGGGCCCCCGTGGGAAACGGTGGATATCGCCGCCAGACGCGGCGACTTCGCGCGGTGCATCCGGGTCCAGGCGTTCGTCGTCGAACAGCTTCTGTGCTTGTGGGCTTTCCGGGGCTTCCAGGTTGGCGGCGCTCATGCTTTCGCCGATGCGCAGGGCGCTGTAGGAAGCAATCCACCAGTTTTCCGCCGCCTTGCGCTTAGGCAGGAGCGGCGCGAGCAAGGTCGCGTCATTGCGCGGTGGCTGGTAAGTGTTGCTGTCGGCTTGGGGCATTTGCCCGTAGGCAATTGCCGCGCAGCCGTCCTGCACATCCATCAGCCAGCGGGCCAGGGCTGCGGACTCACCCAGGGGCGCGCCGCCGCCCAGCAGATAGCCCAGGGCCGAGAGGTGCAGCACCGAACTGTTGTTATTGCCGCGCTTGAGGTCGGCCACGCCGAGCCAACAGGCATGTTTGGCCCGGGTCAGCGCCACGTAGAACAGACGCAGGTCTTCGGCCAGGCGCTCGTTATCGGCCTGGGCGATCAGTTCGGCGGTGGGTTTGAGGCTGACCTGGGACTTGCCGTTGGCATCGTGGTAATGCAGCGGCAGGCGGCTGCCGTCGACCGGCTTGGCCGAGCAGATAAACGGCAGGAAAACCAGGTCGTATTCCAGGCCCTTGGACTTGTGGATGGTCACCACCTTGACCAGTTGTTCATCGCTTTCCAGGCGCAGGATCTGTTCTTCGCCGGCCTGGCCCGAGAGCGCCAGGTGCTCTGCAAGATGGCGGATCAGCGCTTGTTCGCCGTCCAGTTCTGCAGCGGCCTGTTGCAGCAATTCGCACAGGTGCAGCAGGTTGGTCAGCACCCGTTCGCCATCGCTGCGGGCGATCAGGGTTTGCGGCAACTTGAAGTCATGCAGCAGGCGCCGCAGCATCGGCAACACGCCCTGGGTGCGCCAGATCACGCGGTAGTCGCGGAACTGCATGACGCGCTGCTCCCAGGCCAGTTCGTCCTGGTTCAGTTGCTCCAGCTGGGGCAGCGACAAGTTAAGGGTGACGCAGGCCAGGGCCGCGCGTAGCGGGCGCTCGACATCCGGTTCGGCGCAGGCCTTGAGCCAGGCGAGCAGGTCGTGGGCTTCCTGGGAGGCGAACACCGAATCCTTATCGGACAGGTACACACTGCGCACACCGCGCGCGGCCAGTTCGCCGCGTACGGCCTGGGCTTCCTTGCCGTCACGCACAAGGATGGCGATGTTCGACGGTTGCACGGGGGTAAAGTCCGTCCCCTTGATAAACCCCGCCGTGCCCTGCTGGCCACCATTGAGCAACGCGACAATCTGGCTGGCGCACGCGCCGGCCAGTTGCTGGCGATACAGCACATTGGAGATCGGCTGGTCAGTGGCCAGGTGCCAGATATTCAAGGCCGGCAGTGTATGGCCATCGACCTGCAACTGCTCTTTGCGGCCCTGGGACGAGACCGGTAGGAAAGGCACCGGGTTGTCACCGTCGGGCGTACGAAACAGAAACGCCCCACGCCCGGTTTCCGCACGCTCGAACACATGGTTGACCGCCTCGACCATGGCATGGCTGGAGCGAAAGTTGGTGCCCAGGGTATGCAAGCGCCCGGCGGTGGCCTGGCGGGCGCGCAAGTAGGTGTAGATATCGGCGCCGCGAAACGCGTAGATCGCCTGCTTGGGGTCGCCGATCAGGAACAGGCCGCTGTGCGGGTTGTTGTCTTCGATGCGGTAGATGCTTTCGAAGATCCGGTACTGCACTGGGTCGGTGTCCTGGAATTCGTCGATCAGGGCCACCGGGAATTGCTCGCGGATCACACTGGCCAGGCGCTCGCCCCCCTCGGCTTGCAGGGCGGCGTCCAGGCGGATGAGCATGTCGTCAAAACCCATCTCGGCGCGCCGGCGCTTCTCTTCCTCAAAACGTTTACCGACCCAGGCGGCCGCGTGTTGCAGCACCGCCGCGTCGGGCGTGGGCAAGGCGTCGAGGCTGGCTTTGAGGCCCGCCATGGCATCCAGGCCGGGGTGATGGGGTGCATCGCCCTTCCAGGCTTCAGCCATGCCATCGGGGGTCAGGCGCGTGAAGCCGGTGCCGATATCCAGTTGCTCCAGGGTTTCGTCGGCAGCCCAGGCGCTGATTTTCTCGAACCAGGGCTCGAAATAACGGGCCTGCATCTTGCGCCCGTCCACCGCCTTGGCGGCGACGGCTTGCAGGCAGATTTCGCGCAACTCGGCGGCCCATTCCTGCCAAGGAGCCTTGAGCGCCACCAGGGCTTCGCGGCGTTCGTGCAGGCAGGTCTCGATCAGTTCGGCAGGCTCGCGGGGGTCATCACTGGGGCGCTCGCTGCCGAACAACGCGCGCACCCGGGGCATCAGCGCCGCAGGGCCGCCCCAGTTGGCGCGGACCCAGTTCAGGGCATCGCCGTGCATCGGGTAGCAGAACAGCCGCCAGTAGTCGCGCAGCACTTCGCCGAGCAGGTCGCTGTGGTCGGTTTCCAGGGTCTGGGTAAACAGGCTGCCACTGTCGAAGGCGTGTTCGCGCAGCATGCGCTGGCACCAACTGTGGATGGTCGAGACGGCGGCCTCGTCCATCCATTGCGCGGCGATGTCGAGACGGTTGGCGCAGCCTGGCCATTGCTCGGCGCTGTAGTGATCGCGCAGCTCGGCAATCAAGGCGTCGGGCTGTTCGATCTCGTCACGAAAGAAGCGCGCCGCCTGTGCCAGGCGGGTGCGGATGCGTTCGCGCAGCTCTTTGGTGGCGGCATCGGTGAAGGTCACCACGAGGATTTGCGGCGGCAGTAACTCGCGGCCAAAACCCGCCTCATCGCCACCATGGCCCAGGACCAGGCGCAGGTACAACGCGGAGATGGTGAAAGTCTTGCCGGTGCCAGCACTGGCTTCGATCAGTTGGCTGCCACGCAGGGGGAAGGCCAGGGCCAGGGGTTTGATGGCACTCATGGGCGGGCCTCCTCGCTGGTCAGTGATCGCCAGGGGGCGCTGATCAAGGGTCGATACAGGGTTTCGCACCAGCCTTCAAACTCTTCGCTGGCGACCAGGGCCGCATAGTCGGGGAACTGTCGGGTGAGGGCCGGGCTTTCGCGGCGCTCGCCATCGCTGGTGATGCCATCGCCTTCGTAGGCTTTAAGCGCGGCGGCCTGGGCTTTGTCCGGGTCAGTCTGGCCGAGCCAGGCGAAGGCGGTCTTGACCGCGATCGGTAGCGGTTCGCTCATACCTGTTTTCCAGGCCAGGAGCAGATTGCCGAGTACATCCTGGGCAAGGTTTTGCGCCAGTGGCGCCAGCAGGAGTGTGTCATCGCTGGCCACCAGGCCGGTGCTCAGGGGCAGGCCACAGGCACAGGCCACCAGATGATTGACCCATGGGCGGATCAGGCGATGCCACTTGCGGGTCTTGATCGAGCCGATGCTGTTGGGGATGGTGGTCACACTGAGCAAGCCGCCATCACTGCGCCGGTGCAAGCCGCTGACCCAGCCATCGAGCTCAATGCCCTGGTGCGCGAAACTGACGGGTTCCGCCGTGTTGTGTGGCGTAGGCCAAAGCGCCAGGAGTTGCTGGTAGCGTTGCAGCAAGTCGGGCAAGGGTTCGATCAGTTCATTGCGCAGGCATTCGCCGAAGCCGACCATGGGCAGCAGGCCACTCCCTTGCAGCCGTTGCGCCTGGGCCTCCAGGGCTTGCTCCAGATGATCCGGGTCGGTCAACGCGGCGGCGAGCAGGCTGTCGCTCAAGGTGTAGCGCTGCAAGGCGTCGAGGACGAAGGGTTCCTCATCGGCCAGGGGCACTTCGGCAGCCTCGAAAAACACTTTGAGGCGCTGACTGAAGAAATGCCTGACGGGGTTGCGCAAAAAATCCTGCAATTGGCCCAGACTCAGGGGGTCTTCCTGGATGTAGGCTGCCAGGCCGGTTGTTTCGCGGACCTCGTCCTGGCCTGCGTGCAATAGCTGCCATTCGCGGGCATAGCTGAACAGTGGATCGCCCGCGTGGAAGTAGCGTGCACTGAAGGGTTGCAGCGGGTGCTCCTGGGTCATCGCCTCCAGCAGCGGTTGCTCCTGGGCATGCTGCCAGCCACTGGCGAGGTGGTCGCGCAACTGGCCGATCAGCACCGACGCCGGGCGCTCGCTGTTATCGCGGATGCTGCGGCCAACCCAACTGATGTAGAGCTGGTCGCGTGCAGACAGCAGGGCCTCCAGCAGCAGGTATCGGTCGTCTTCACGTCGGGAGCGGTCGCCGGGACGGTAGTCGCTGCCCATCAAGTCGAAATCCAACGGCGGTTGCGCGCGCGGATAGTCGCCGTCGTTCATGCCCAGCAGGCATACCAGCTTGAAGGGAATGGCGCGCATCGGCATCAGGGTGCAGAAGTTCACGGCACCGGCCAGGAAACGCTGGGACAGGCGGCCCTGGTCGAGGCCGGCAAGCCAGGCCTCACGGACGACGGTCAGCGGTAATTCGTCGTACAGGCCAACAGACTCGCAGGTTTCCAGCCAGTCTTCCCGCAGTTGCTCCAACTGGCCCAGCAGATAGTCATCGTGTTCATTGCTGGGCAGGAAGAAGCGCTGCATCAGGTCTTGCAGGCGTGCGCCCCAGGCTTGTGGGGTTGCGGGTTGTGACAGGGCTTGATGTGCAGCGTGCAGTGCGTCAAGCAAGGCGACCAGTGGGCCAATCAGCGCGGCGTCGAGGCCGCCGATTTCGTCATAGGGTTCAATGCCATCGCAGGCTGCGCCACTGCCGACGGCATAGCCCAGCAACATGCGGCGCAGGCCGAATCGCCAGCTGTTCTGTTCCAGCGCACTGGGCAGGCCCAGGCCGGCGCGCTGCTCGGCATTGAGCCCCCAACGGATGCCCGCACCTTCTATCCAGCGGTGCAGGGTGGGCAGGTCGCGCTCCTGGATGGCGAAGCGTTCGCGCAGGGCGGGAACGTCCAGCAAGTCGAGGATTTCGCTGACAGGGAAACGGCTGTCCGGGAGTTTCAGCAGATGCTCGACGGCGATCAACAGTGGGTCGCGGCCCCGTTGGCCCTGGTCCGTCAGGGTGAAGGGGATGAAGCGTGGGTCTTTTTTATCCAACTGGCCGAAGACTGCGCGGATATGCGGTGCATAGCTGTCAACGTCGGGGACCATGACGATAACGTCGCGAGGGCGCAACGTGGGGTCCGCGCTGAAGCGCTGGAGCAGTTGGTCGTGGAGGATTTCCACTTCGCGCTGGGCGCTGTGGGCGATGTGGAAGCGGATCGAGGTGTCGTGCTGCAGATCGACGGCAGGCCAGCGTTCACGGGTTTCCGGGAGCGGGCGCAGTTCGAGGATGTCGTCCTGTAACTGGTTGAGGATGGTGGTCGGTTCGCTGTCGCTGAACAGGTCGATGCGCCCGTCGCGGAAGGCCGAACGGTAGCTGTTGGGGTCGTCGTAGCTGTCCAGCAGGTTGATGTAGTCGCGGCCTTGCTTGCCCCAGGCGGCCAGCAAGGGGTGGGCGTGCTGGTGCAGGGTTTGCGGGTCGATGGTGACGGGCATTCCGGTTTTGCGCGCCTGGCGTTTGTATTCGTTTCGCAGGAGGTCTTTGTCGGCAACGATGTCAGACCAATGGTGACGGCAAGGGTTGTGTACACAGAGCAACACCTGGCTGAAACGGGCCAGGCCGGCCAGCGCTTCCAGGGCTTGGGCGGGCAAGGAAGAAATGCCAAACACAATGACTCGGGACGGCAGGCCTTGCGGGGCGGTGTCCAGGTTATTGATACGCTCGATAAAACGCTGGTGGACCCCGGCACGGCTCTGCGCCATGCCTTGCTCGCCAACGTCCAGCAGCAACGCCCGCCATAACTCGGCCTGCCAGCAGTTGGCCGGGCTCAGGGGCTTGGCTTCGCCTCGGCCATTGCGCAGTTGGTGGCGACCAGCGGCCCAGTCTTCCAGCCAGTCCGCACGGTAGACCTGATATTGGTCGAACAGGTCGGCCAGGCGTTCCGCCAGTTGGTAGCGCTTACGCAGGTCAGTGTCGTGGGTGAGGAAACGTTGCAGGGGCTCGAAGTGCGGCTGGTCGATCAGCTCGGGCAGCAGGCGCATTAATCGCCAGGTCAGCGGGGCCTTGTCCAGCAGGGACTTGACCGGGATTTCGTCGCGGCCCAGGACCATGCGATAGAGCTGCCACATAAAGCTGCCGGGCAGTTGCACGTCGATTGCTGCGGCGATACCGCAGCCCCCCATGTCGTCCTCTTCCGGGTCTTCGGCAAGGGCCAGCTTGAGCCATTGCGCGATGCCGTTGCTTTGCACCAGGGCGATTTCGTTTTCCAGGGGAGCCAGCGGATAACGACGCATCCAACTGACAACCAGGCTGCGCAGTTCATCCAGGCGATTGCCGTGGACGACCATGAATCCAGCGCTGAGGGACGTTGCATCCGGCATAACGGCTTCCTTGGGAAAAGCAAAATCGAGGGAGGGACTTTAGCATTGAAGGGCGTGATGGGCAGAGTTGGACTATGTGCCAAATCACCTCAGTACTTTTCGACCGCCCAAAACAAAACCCCAACTGCTTTCGCAATTGGGGTTTCGGAATTTAATCTTGACGATGACCTACTCTCACATGGGGAAACCCCACACTACCATCGGCGATGCATCGTTTCACTACTGAGTTCGGGATGGGATCAGGTGGTTCCAATGCTCTATGGTCGTCAAGAAATTCGGGTACTGAGTCGTGGCAAATGCCTCGCTTCAGCAAATTGGGTATGTGACAGCTTTCGGTGTTTTGTGAG
>NZ_LKBY01000114.1:58033-58198 GCF_002699915.1 Pseudomonas sp. ICMP 8385
ATGCCTCGCTTCAGCAAATTGGGTATGTGACAGCTTTCGGTGTTTTGTGAGCATCGAACTTTCGGTTCATTTCGTCTTCACACACCGCAATCTGATGCTCTTTCGAGTAGTCAAATTGCTTGGGTGTTATATGGTCAAGCCTCACGGGCAATTAGTATTGGTTAG
>NZ_LKBY01000115.1:0-57007 GCF_002699915.1 Pseudomonas sp. ICMP 8385
CGCTTTGCCGGTGTCGCTGTTGGGGTCTTCGGACTCGTCGATTTTCGCCTTGGCGATGGTGCTGCCAATGGTGCGCGCCAGTTCGGCAGAGCTGTTGATCAGGTCCATGCGTTCGCGCATGGCCTTTTCATCCGGCTTGTCCAGGTGCTTGTTGGCGTTTTGTGTGTCGCGGTTGAGGCCCACCAGGTCGCTGGCGCCCTCAGGGTTGCGCACCACAATCGTACCTTCGCTGACCGCCGCTCGGGTTTTGCTGCTGTCAGACTCACTCAGTACCGCACCCATCGGCGGGCCCATCACAAGCCCGCTGCTGCTGCCCGAGATGCCCGCGCTCGCCGAGGTACTTTTGATCTTGCTGGTGTTCTTGATATCGCTGGTCAGCAGGCGATCGGTGTCGAGGTGGTTCTTGTCGGCGCTGGCTTCACTGGCAATCACCGCGCCTTGCAACGTGGTGGTTTTACCCACGTTGATGTCATAACCACCTTGGCCCGCATACAGCCCGGTCTGGTCGGTAACCGCCTTGTAGTCGCTGTTCATGTCCCCGGCAGCCACGCTGCCGGACGCCGCTACCGTCGTGCCATAGCAGAACGGCGGCACGCAGATACTCGCCCCTGCGCCAGCGCTGCTTTGCTTACTCTTCTGCGTGTCGATGTCCTGGCGCGAAGCGATGTTGAGGTCACCGCCGATATCCGCCTTGATGCTGTCCGCTCGCACCTGGGCGCCGGCGAGCGTGGTGTCCTGGCCGCTGTTCAGAACCAGCGCGCCAGTCTCCAGCGTGCTGTTGACCTGCGTAACGGAGCTGCCAGAGCCCATGTTTTTGGCGATTTGTGCGCCAAGGTCCAGGGTGAAGCCGTTTTGCTCACCAATATTAAAGCTGGCACCGATGCTGGTTTTGTCGTTTTTACTGTCGTTTTTACGCTCGGTAGTGTTTTGCGCACTTTCGAGGATGATGTCGTTTTTGGCGACCAGCGTGGTATTGGCTGCCTTCAGTTCGCTGCCAATGACATGGATATCACCTTGGGTTTCGGCGGCTTTACCAGTGGCCACAATCGACAGGGCTTGACCTGCGTTGAGCGTGCTCTGCCGTGCCGTCTCACTCCCATACTCGCTGGTACTTTTGCTGCGAGTATTGCTCAGTTCGGTGCCAATCTTGATCAGCGAGCCGTTGCTGGCGGTACTGCCTTGCTTGTCCTTGAAGCCGGATGCCTGACCGTTGGCATCTACTGCCTGGCCACCCAGGTTGTAGGCGTTCAAGGCCACCTGGGCCAGCTTCACGGCTTTGAGACGTGGATCATCGGCATCCTTGGCGGCTTCGATCCCGTCGCGAATGCTTCTGGCAGTATCAACAACCGTTCCACCGATAACCCGCCCCACAGCCAGGCTCTTGGAGCTTTCCTGGGTGGTTTGACTGGCCGTCTGCGTGCCTGCGGCAATGGTCACATCAGAGCCACCCAGTGCCATATCTTTAGTGCTGACCAAATCACTGGCTACCACACTCAACGTGCGCCCGCCCGTCAGCGAGACGTTGCCGGCGCTGGAGCCGACAGTGCTACCGGTCAGGGTGGTTTCCTGTGCCGTCCCGTTGCGCTTCTGACTGCTGATCGACAGATGTTGATTACCCGTGATGTCGTCCAGGCCCAACTTGTTGCCGGTCAACACCCCGGTCAGGTCGCGGCTTTTTTCCTTGTACATCTCAGTGCGCGAGAAGGTGTTTTGCGCCGCATCGATGGTCAGGTCGCGTCCGGCCTGTACCGTCAGGTCAGCGGTGCTGACCAGCGCCGAGCCGGTAACTGTTACGTCTTGCCCGCCCGCAACACTGACCGCTTCGCCGGAAACCATGCTGCCCACTGCGGTGGTACGTGTCTCGGCGACCTTGTCCTGGACCTTGCTCGACTTGAAGCCGCCCCAACTGCTTTTGCTCTGCTTGCGCTCATGGCGGGCGCTGTCGGAATCGCTCACCGCAAGGATCTGCACATCCTCGCCCGCGACCAACTTCGCCGTGCCTTTCTCGGCATTCACCCCGCTACCGGCCAGTAGCAGGTTTTCCCCGGCAACCAGCGTGCTGTTGCCACCTGAGGTCACCAGGCTGCCAATGTTGGTGGTGCTGTCGGTTTCATCCAGGCGGAATTTTTTACCCGATGAACTCTTCTTGGTCTTGCTGTAGAAGCTGTAGTCCTGGTCCTCAGCGGACTTGAGTTCAAGGTTTTTCCCAGACACGAGATAGGCTTCATCACCCGCAGTGACCCGGCTGGCGATCAGTGCCAAATCCTGCCCGGCGCTCAGCGCCACGTCTCCACCGGCCTTCAGCGTGGTGGAGACCTGCTGAACGTGGTCTTCCTGGCTCTTGACTTTTTTGCTGTTGACCGTCGCGTGCTGCTCATTGGCTCCAGAGGCCAAAGTCAGGTCACCAGTGGCGGCCATGGCAACGTCGCGCTTAGCGTCGATCTGACTGGCAATAGCGCTGATATCACGCCCGGCCTGGACACGGAAATCGCGACCGGCCTCGATAACGTTGCCATATTGAGTGACGCTATTGCTGCGCGTGGTATTGGTCACCGCACTGGCATCACGTTGCTCTGCAGCGATTAGGTTGACGTCGCGACCCGCCTTGATGGTGGTGTCTGCACCGCTACGCAGTACCCCACCAACGCTGTTGATGTCACGCCCGGCCTGCATGCTCAGGTTGTTGACGGCTTCGATGCGTGCAGCGTTATCTACAAAATCGCTACGTTCAGTACGAGTGCCGCTACTGCTCTGATGGCTGGTGACCGTCCGCTCATTGATCACATTACCGTTGACGGCCTTAAGGCTTACATCGCGTCCAGAGATGATTCCGCCAGCCTTGTTGATCAGATTATTGTTAGCCAAAAGATCCAGGCGGTTGCCGGCCTCGATCAGGCCGCTATTGACCAAGTCTGTGCCAGCAGTAGCTGAAAGGTTGTTGATGGCACGCAAGGTGCCAACGTTGTTCAGCTCTTTGCCAGCGATCAGGTTCAGATCATTACCGGCAATCAGCGCACCGTTTGGTGCCAAACGATTGTTGGCGTGAGCCAGGTACAACACGGGTACCAACACTTGCTCGCCATTAACCGTGGCGTTTTCCAACCAGACAATGTTGTGGGTCAATGCCGCAACTTGCTCAGCGGTAAGGCTGACCCCCACGGCCAGGTTCAGTTGTTGCTTGCTGGCAATGGCGTTGTCCATCAGGTATTTGTACTGACCGGCATCGCTGGTCTGACCATCGAGGAAACGTTGGCCGGTGCGGGCAATAATGGCTCGCTGAATCAATCGGTCTTCGTAGAGGCCATCACCTAAGCGCTTCCAACTGTCATCCGGGTTGTAGCCAAGCTTGGATAACAGGTAGTCCGAGCTCATAAACTGCTTGAGGTCGGTCAGCGCTGGATTGGTTTCGATCAAATACTTTCGGGGATTGGACACATAACTGCTGTCCGGCAGCCCCAGGACGCGATTGACGGTCACCGAACCCGCCGACGTGCCCAGCGCCTCGACCGCTGTCGCCGATTTAACACCGTAGGCCACTGACCGGGTAGGCAGCACATCGTCCGTAGCAGGTTCTACAACCGGGGATGTGGTGAGAGGCGCGGCGTCGTCTACGACATGGCGTGTCAGGCCCGCGGCTTGTACTGGAGCAAGCGCAGTCATTGCCGTTTGTACTGCATTACCCGCCAGGACAGTTCTGCTTTCACTGACAGGTACGGCTTGTTCACGCTGGGCGATACCGACAACTGCACTGCCCATAGTCCAGTTTCGTGGCCCCTGATTGGTCGGCATTGCGGCAACCTGGCCACTCAGGCGAAACAAACCATTCTGACCTGTGGGCAAGCTGAAACCGGGTAACAACAGGGGGTTGACCTGTTGTTGGGCCAGGTCCGGTGGTAACTGTTGATTCAGGGTAATACGGGTCGAGAAATCAGAACCCGCCCCGGGGGCCTTGGTGTCAGTGCGAGCGCCGCTCCCCACATAGGTGTACCCCGGGCGAACCACGCTGCTGTCAATCTTGTTGCCTGTCGTTACGTTGACCGCCCCGCCGGCTTGTATCACTGCGGCGTAACGCTGATCACCCGAAGCCAATTGCGTCACACGGGTAAGGTTAGGGAAGGGAACATCCATCCGGCCGATGAACCCTGCCATGGCGTCCGTCAGACCCTCTAAATTGTCAGCGTTATAGTTACTGCTTTCAAACCAGTAAAGGTTGTTGAAACCAGCAGCCTGAGCATTCAGCCCAAGGTCGCTGTTGTACCGATTAGTACGGTATGTGCGAACCGTTTCGGTATCGCCGGTTTCAATACCTGTGTTGAAAAGGTTATCCAGGGAGGCCGTGAGAGCACCTCCCGTCGCTATCGTGCTGCTTTCATTGAATAGATCCCCGCCCGTGAGCTTCAGACTCCCCCCGGCAGTAATGTTGGACATGGCACTGTCTGCCGTGACTTCCATTTTGTCGCGCTGGAGCACTTCAAATACATAATTACGTTTGCCGGAGCAGTCACCCGCATTGACGCCCTTGATGCAGGCGATTTCATAGATTTTGGCGGTGTAAAGCCCTGCTTTGTTGGTCGTTAAAACTGCACGGATATTTTTGATCGTACTGGCAGCCAGGCTCAAACTACCGTCACTCTGGATGCTGGAAGAGCTGTTAATGACGCTACCGGCCAGACCACCATTACCGTCGCCGTCAATGCTCAGGTTACCCAGGCTGTAGATATCGGCGTAGCTGTTGTTCAGCGAATCAACCCGCAGGCTCATGTCACTGCCGCTGAAGATCAACGCATGGTCGTTAAGCAGCGCATCGGTGGTGGCGGTGAGTTTCTGGCCGCTACCCAGGGTGCCGTAGTTATTGAGGGTACCTGCATCCAGGATGAGGTCTGAGGCAGAGGTAAGGCGCCCATGGTTATTTAGGACCCCTGTGATACTGAGCGAGGTATTGCCACCGCCAGCGATGCTCGAGGTGCTGCTCAGGTTCACTTGCGCGGCACCGAGGTTAAGCTTGCCCGCGCTGCTGATGCGCCCGGTATTATTCAGGGCCTCCTTCAGGGTCAGATCCAGGCTGCCTTCGCTGGCAATCAGCCCATCGTTACTCCAGTTACCACCATCACCAATCAAGCTATCGGACGCCAGTAACTGCCCCCCTGCCGTTTGGTTGAGCGTCTTGACGTTAACAGTCAATCGCCCAGCCTGGATCACGCTGCTGTTGGTCCATTCGTCAGCAGTGAGGGTCAAGCCACCACGGGTGACCAGATTGCCACCGGCACCGGTCAGGTTGGCCATGCTGATGTCGAATGTGCCGGTACCGACGTGGAGTACACTACCACCCGTGTTCTGAAACTTACCGGCGCTCAACGTCAGGTCGCTGTTGGCCGTTTCCAGCGCACCATCACGATTATCAAACACCCCGCCAATCTGAAACTCAGTCTTGCCACTCGTCCCCAGCGCCCGCAACTGGCCTTTCTGGTTATCCACACTGCCCGCGCTGACGCTCAGGGTGCTGTCGCTTTCAATAACGCCCTTCTGGTTGTTCAGCGCACCGCTGAGGTTGAGGTCAACCTGCCCGCCCGCAACCTGACCGCGTACCTCGCCGCTGTTGTCGAAGCTGCTGCCGGTGACCTTGACCGTGCCCTTGCCATACAGGCCGCCGTCGCGGTTGTCGAAGGCGCCAGTGGTGACGATGGTGTCGCCGGTTTGCGCGGCAATGCGCCCACCGTTGTTGTTGAGGCTGGCGCTGCTCAGGTTCAGGCTTTGTGCCTGGATGGTGCCGGCCTGGCGGTTGTTGTTCAGGTCAAAGTCGTTGCGCAACCAGCCGCCAAGCGCCTTGGCTTGCAGGGCGCCCTTGAGGCTGGCGAGGGTACCGCCACGGTTGTCGATGGTCGCGGCGGTGATGTCCACATCGCCGGTCTGGGCGATGACTTTGCCGCTCTGGTTATCGAGGGCGCCGCTGATCGAGAGGTTTAGGGCGGTCTGGCTCTGGACCGAGCCTTTGGCGTTGTCGAGGCTGGCGGCCTTGAGTTGCAGGTCGGCGTTCTGGCTGTAGATCAGGCCGTCACTGTTGTTTTGCACGACGCCCGTGGTGGTGACGGTCACTGTACCGTTGGCGGCGACGGTGCCACGGTTGCGGTTGTCCAGGCTGTCCGCGAATAGGGTCAGCAGGCTTTGGCTCACCAGTTGACCGCCCTGATTGTTGACCTGACTGCCGCGTTTGAGCAGCAGCGCACCAGCACTGGCGAGTTTGCCGTTGGTGTTGGTCAGGTCGCCAAGCAGGTCGAGGGTCACGGTGCCGTTGCCGATCAGGGCACCGGCGCTGTTGTCGAGGGTGATGCCGGTCAGGCCCAGGGCCTGTTGCGCATTGACCGTGCCGCCTGCGTTGTTGAGCGTTTGCACTTGCAGGTCAAGGGCGGCGCCGCTGTCGATCAGCCCACCTTGGGCGTTGTTGAGCAGACCGGCGACGGTGACGGTTTGCCCGCCAGCACTGGAAAGGATGCCTTTGTCGCTGTTGTCGAGGCTGGCTGCGGTGACGTTCAAGGCTTTTTGGCTGACCAGCGCACCGGCACCGCTGTTGAGCAGGCTGTTGCTCAGGGTGGCATCGACGTTGCCATAACGGCTGGAAACGGTGCCTTGGTTGCGGTTGTCCAGGTCGACGCCACTGACACTGACACCCTGCCAGCCGGACATCAGGCCGCCCTGGTTGAGCAGCTTGCTGCCGCTCAGGGTCAGCAGGTTGTTGCTGATCAATTTGCCGGCGCTGTTATCCAACGAGCGACCACTGAGGTTGAGGTCCTGCGCGGTAGAAATTTCGCCGCCCTGGTTGCTCAGGTCCCGCAGGTGCTTGATGGTCAGTGGGCCGTCGGTGGTGATCAGGCCGGACGTGTTGTTCAAGTCGCCGGTGGCACTACCAAGATCGATGGCAATGGACTTGCCCAGTACAGAGCCGCCCTGGTTGTTCAGGCTGGTGCTGTTGAGGGTCAGAACGTTAGCAGCATTGATCACCCCCTGGTTCTGATTGCTGAGTTGGCCGTCGACACTAAACAACGTGTCGCCACGACTGGTGAGGGTGCCGCCGCTGTTGTCCAGGCTGGCGGCGCGGCCGTCGATGGACTGGGCGGCGATCAGGCCTTTAACGTTACTCAGCGCCTGGGTGATGCGCAGGGTCAGGGCCTGGTTGCTGAGCAGTTTGCCGCTAGTGTTATCCAGGCTCTGCGCAGCCAGGGTGAACGCCTGGGCACTGGAGATTTCACCGCCACGGTTGTCCACGTTCTTGAGGTTTTTCAGCATCAACAACGGGCCGTTGATCAAGCCGCCCTGGTTGTTCAACTGGCCATGGTTCAGGTCCAGTGCGACAGACGTATTGCTGAACAGCTTTCCGCCCTGCTGATCCAGGCCGCTCACCTTAGCGGTCAGGGCCTTATTGCTGGTCAAGCGGCCAGCGTCCTGGTTGGTCAATTGCCCTGCACTGATTTCCAGGGTGTCGCTGGTGCTGACGTTGCCGGCGTGGCTGTTGTCGAACGTGCCGGTGGTGATGCTCAGGGCTGAAGTACTACTGAGAGTGCCTTTCTGGCTGTTGTCCAGACTGCCGCTGTTCAGGGTCAAGCCTGCATCGGTGACCAGTTCCCCGCCTTGGTTATCCATGGCTCCCGTAGCGGTGACCTTCAACGAGCCGGCACTGGATACGCTACCTTGACGGTTGTTCAGGCTGGCCGCGTTGACGGTCAGGAGGCCTTCACTGCTCATCCGGCCTTGGTTGTTATTCAGCTCGCCACTGAGTTCAAGGCCAAGGTCTTTCTGGCTGACAAGGCTGCCGCCACTGTTGTCCAGACGGGCGCCTGCCAGGCTCACACCGCTCTGGCCGCTGAGTTGGCCCTTGTTTCGGTTGAGTACGTTGTCGACGTTCAGTTGCAGGGCAGTTGCGGCGAACACCAGGCCATCGTCACTATTATCCAGCCGCTGACCGGTGATCTGTACTGCGGCTTTGCTGGAAATTTCACCGCCACGGTTATCCACAGCACCCACGTTGATATCAGCACGTTGGTTGGCGCCCACAAAACCATTTTTCTGGTTGTCCAGCGTCTGACCTACAAGGGCGAGCGCACCTTGGGCGATCAGGGCGCCGTTTTGGTTGCTGACCGCTGCGATGTTTGCCGTGAGGTCAGCTTTGCTGGAAACCTGCCCATCGTTGTTATCCAGGCTGGCAGCCGCGAGTCGCACGTTGCCGTCGCCGATCGCCGAACCGCCTTGGTTCTTGAAAGCACCATCAACCGTGAGACCCAACTCACCTCGGCTGCTGAGCAGACCGCCGCTGTTGTCCAGACTAGCGCTATGGACCTGCAGCGCAGCTGCGGAAACCAGGCCTTTGATGTTGCTTAGGGCCTGCTCGATACGCAGGGTCAGCGCTTGATTGCTGATGAGTTTACCGTTGCTGTTATCCAGGTTTTTGCTGGCCAGGCTGAACGCCTGGGCGCTGGAAATTTCGCCGCTCTGATTGTTGACCCCGTTGAGGTTTTTCAACATCAGCAGCGGCGCATTGATCAGGCCTTGCTGGTTGTTCAGTTGACCGTTATTGAGGTCCAGGCTCAGTGAGGTCTTGCTGAAGATCTGCCCACCCCGTTGGTCGAAACCACTGACAACGGCGGTCAGTGCGTTATCGCTGGCGATGCGGCTACGCGTACCATTGCTCACTTGAGCGGCTTTGAGATCGAGGGTGTCATTGCTGATCAGGCTACCGGCCTGGGTATTGTCAAAAGCCCCGGTGGTAACTCCCGCAGTGCCCTTGGCACTGATTGTGCCGGTACGGTTGTCCAGGCTCGCACTGTCAAGGATCAAACCTTGGCCAGCGGTCACTGCACCATTTTGGTTAGTCAGTGCGCCCGTGGCGCTCAGCACCATGGCATCGGCACTCGATACCTTGCCCGACGTGTTGTTCATCCCGGCAATCGTGGCGGTAATGGTGCCTTCGCTGGTGAGCAGGCCGCCGGTGTTATTCAGATCACCACTCAACGTCAGACGCTGGCCTTGCTGGCCAGACACCGTACCGCCGCTGTTGTCCAGGCTCCGACCTTGCAGTGTTACCCTGGCGTTGCCGAACAGCAAACCTGCACTCTGATTGATGACCTGCGCCACCTTGAGGCCCAGGTCGGTGCCGGCCAGCAGCTTGCCGCTGCTGTTGTTGAGCGTGCTGCCAGTCAGGCGCAAATTGCCTTGTGCAACCAGCTCACCTTTTTGCTGATTGAAATGGGTGACGTTGGCCGTTAGATCGCCTTGGCTGGAGATACGCCCGCTGGCGTTTTCCACGGTCGTCGCGTCGATGCGTACCGGCCCTACACCACTGAGCAAACCGTCTTGGTTACGCAGGGTCGTGCCCAGGTAATGGATCGCTGCCTGCCCACTGATCAGGCCCTTTGCCTGGTTATCCAACTGACCGACATTCAGTTGCATGTCTTTGTCGGCACTGACCTTGCCCCCACGGTTATCGAGGCTGCCCGCCTGCACATCCATCGCGCTTTTGGCAGAAAGCAGGCCGTTGTTCTGGTTATCCAGCAGCCCTGCGATACGCGTGGTGAGGCTACCGTCACTGAGCACTTTGCCGGTGTCGCGGTTATCCAGGCTGGCGGCTTTGATCGATGCCGTTTGGCCGCTACCAAGCACACCCTGACGGTTATTCAATGCGCCACGTACATCGACGTTCAACGCGGTATTACCCGTGACCTTGCCGCCGCTGTTATCCAGGCCGGCAGCATGCACTTGCGTGGCCTCGGCGCTGGACACTTCGCCCAGGTGGTTGGCCAAGGTACCGTCCAGGTTCAGCGACAGGCTGGCATCACTGGTCAGCGTACCCGTGCTGTTGTTCACACTGGACGCACGGACATCAAGACCGTTGGCCGAGACCAGCCCTTTGACGTTGGTCAGCGCCTGATCCAGGCGCAGGTTCAAGGCCTGCTCGCTGAGTAGTTTACCGCCGAAGTTGTCCAGGCTCTTCGCCGTGAAGGTGAAACCCTGGGCGCTGGAAATTTCACCGCTCTGGTTGCCAACATCAGCGAGGTTGTTCAAGACCAGGGCTGGACCACGAATTAAGCCGCTCTGGTTATTCAACTGACCCTTGTTCACATCCAGAGTCAGCGATGTGACGCTGGTGAGTTGACCCGCGTTGTTGTTCAGGCTGGCGACGCTGGCGGTCAGCGCTTGGTTGCCGGTGATTTGACCCGACGCACTGTTATCCACGGCGCCTGCGGTGAGGTTAAGGGTTTCCAGGCTGGTTAGTTTGCCGCCCTGGTTATTGATGGCACCGCTGGCAGTGATGCGCAGGCCCCTATTGGCGGTAACCAGGCCCGCGACGTTATCCAGCGAGGCTATGTTCAGCGTGGCCGCGCCCAGGCTGGACACCTCGCCGCTACGATTGCTCAGTTGGCCGACCGTCGCGGTCAAAGGCCCGTTGCTGGTGACCAGGCCGGTGGTGTTCAGCACTTGATCGGCTTTGAGGTCGAGGCTGCCCGCGCTCAACACACGGCCTTTGTTCTGGTTGTCCAGAGTGCCCGCATTAATAGTAGCGAGCTGTTTGGCGCTGAGAGTGCCACCCTGGTTGTTCAGGGTTTGTGCTGCACTGACGTCCAGGTTACGGCTGGCGACCAGGCTGCTGCCGCTGTTGTTGATGGTTTGCGCGCTGAGCTTGAGATCACCGTTGGTATTGCGGCTCAGATCCAGATTGACCCCAGCCTCGATAATCCCGCTGTTAGTCAACTGCCCGCCGCTGGTCAACGTAATGCGGTCACGGGCGCTCAGGTTGTTCTGGTTGTGCAGGTCACCGGAGCTTTGCACAGCCAGTGTGGTGGCGGCATGCACCGCGCCTTGGGTCTGTACACCGGCGGCCTTGATGTTGATCGCGCCGTTTTCGGTTTTGGCCTGCGCCATCTTCAACTGGCCATTGGCATCCAGTTGGATATCACCGCCACTGGCAATCAAGCTGCCATCCAGTTTCACCCCGACACCAGCCTCGGTGCCCACCAGCTTGATCGCCCCCGCATACATCCCACCCAACGCCGACGAGTCAATCGCCAACTCCGGCTTGGCACTGCCATCATCAGCACGCGCCGTGGCATTCAACGTCTGTGCATTGACGTCATTACGCCCGGCAATCACGGTCAAATTACGCGCATTGATCTGCGCATTGATCTTGGCCGAGCGGGTGATGATCTCAAAGCGGTCAACGTTGTCGGCATTCAAGCCCTGGCCGTCGATGGTCACCGCGCCGCCATCGACCTGGTAGCGGTCCAGGCGGCCGTTATCGAGGATCGGTTTGCCGGTGGTCAGGGTCACGTTGGGGGTGTTGATAAAGCCGCAGCCGTTGCAGGTCACGCCATAGGGGTTGGCGACGATGACCTTGGCCGACTGGCCCGCCACTTCGGTGTAGCCGCGCAACTGGCTGGGGCTGCCGCCGTTGACTTCGTTGAGGATGATATTGGCGGCGCCGCCCTTGAGGTTGGGGTTGCCGAGGATGATGCCGCCCAGTTGGGTTTCTTGCGTGCGGCCTGTGGCGTTGTTGAGGATCAGGCCGTTGGCACCGACGTTGTAGTCCTTGAATTGGTTATGGGACAGGCCGCTGCCATTGGGCGTGGCAATGTTGACCACCGGTACGCCATTACCCGCCGCGCCCACCGTCGTGCCCGGGCCACTGACCACAATGCCCTCGGCCTGGGCCAGCAGCGGCTGCCAGAACAGCGCGTTGGCCAGGATCAGCGCCAGGCCGCTTTTGGGCACGCCACAGAAGGTGTCACGGCGTTTTACGGCAGCGGACGGTTGGCGGGCGAGGAAAGCAAGCTGGCGAACATCCATATCAAATTCTCAATGCAGCGAGGCGTTGAATTACAGGTAGAAATCCATTCGGAAGTAGATCGGCGCTTCGCGCTCGCTCATCACCGCCGGGCGTTCCAAAGAGTGGGCAAAGGTCACACTGGTGCTGACATGTTTGCCACGGGCGAACAGCTCCACCGAGTTGCTGGACACCCGGCCGTGGGTGGTGCCGTTGTAGCGGTCGTTGCGGATCACACCCTGGTCGTAGCCCAGGCTCACGCCGTATTCGCCGAAGGCCGGGCGCAACCAATCCACCAGCACCGGGCGTGACCAGCGCAGGTCGTTGCGCCAGTAGCCGCCGCTGTCACCGTTGAGCTGCTGGTCCTTGAAGCCGCGCACCGAAGACGAGCCACCGAGGCTCATGCGCTGCGGGCTGAACAGCATGTCTTCGCTGCGTTGGCCGGTGGCCAGGCTGGTAAAACTGAACGACTCGCCCCACAGCATGAAGGGTTGCAGGTAGCTGACGGTGGCGGTGTATTTGCGGTAGCGCGAGTTGGGTTGGCGACTGCCAAAGTCGCCGCGTTCGTCCTGGGCCTGGGCATCGAGCAGGCCGATGCCGTTCTGCATGCCCAGGTCCATGTTGACGAAGGCACTGCCGACCCGCCGGCCGTGGTTGATGCCCCATTGCATTTCGCTGAGGCGATGGCTGCTGACATCCAGGCGGCTGCCGTCGATGTAGTTGTTGGTACGCAGGTGGGCCAGGCCAACGCTGAGCGAGGTCTTGCTCAGTGCATCGCGGTGCACCACGCGCTCGGCGCGCAGTTGGTGGTTTTGGCTGTCGCCGGTCTGCTTGAAGTCAAAACTGTCGCCCTGGATCAGCGAGCGGCTATCGCTCTGGTTGTAGCTGTAGCTGAAGTTCCACCAGCCCCACGGCACGTTGTAATAGAGCATGGCGTTTTTCGAGGTTTTCTGGTGGTCGCTGATTGCATCATGGCCACCACGCAAAATCAGCTGGTCCGCCAGGCCCAGGGGGCTGTCCCACTCAAGGCCGGCGCCCCACTGCTGTTCACCGGAGCTTTTCTGCCCGTCGTTATTGCGCGACAGGCTGGCGCGCCAGGGCTTTTGCGGGGTGTTTTTCACCAGTACCGAACTGCCGCCAACAGCATCGCCGGGGGCCAGTTCCATTTGGGCCCGGTTGGACGGCAAGCGGTTGAGCTGATCGATGGCCTGCTCGATTTCCCGCAGGTTGAGCAAGTCGCCGTTTTTGCCGGGAAAAGCCATGGCCAACTCACGGTCCGAGAGTTGGCTGTTATCGGCGCCTTTCAGGCCTTCGAGCTTGCCTTCGACCACCAGCACTTGCAGATGCCCTTTGGACAACTCCTGCTGCGGCAAGTAGGCACGGCTGGTGACCGTACCCTTGTCGATGTAGTGGTCGGTGACGGCCTTGAGCAGTTGATTGAGCTGGGAGACGCCCAGGCACTGGTCGATATAAGGTTTGATCAAACGCTCGCGCTCAGCGGCAGACAAGCTATCAGCGCCTTTGAGCTCGATGGTCTTGATCGGGAAGCAACGACTGTCCACCGGGGCGGCGGGCGTTGTGGGTTTGACTTCCTTGCCGGGCAGGTTCTTGAGCTCTTCAAGGCGCCGCTGCTGCTCTTCCAGCAGACGATTTTGCCGCTCGCGGATCAGGTCCTGATCACCTGGCAGCGTCGCCGCCAGGGCACCGCTCGACACCAGGCAAAGCAAAAGACAGAGGCTCAACCGCAGCCGAGTCCGTAGCACTAATAAAGGCATATTCAATCCATCGAAAACAAAGGGCCAGGGAGGCCCACAATGAATGTGCGACGATCCAGGATGTTTAACGGCGGGTTAGCGCCGCGATTGTCACTGGATCGCCCGAGCAAACTAAAGAGGACATCACCTAAATAAACCTAGGAAATATCCTACAAAAAAAGACCAAATTACCTACACGGCTAGCTGTCCTGCCCCACCACAAGCTTCAACTCTGGCCGCCGCTCCTCACGGGACAGATGAGCCGTCACCGCCTGCACGCCGCCCTCCTGATCGTTATGAATCACCAACACCCCCGGCCGGCGCAGTTGTTCAAGCTCGCCCGCCGCCAGGCGGAAGCTCTCGCTCAAGCCATGGTCACTCAAGGCCTTGCCCGCCGCCCGGCGCTGGGCGAAGCGCTTGCCGCGCCGCTGCTGGTAACGCGCCCAGACAATCAGCAGCAGCGCATTGAACAGGGCGATCCACAGGTAGATCTGCAAAGTGTTCAGCGCAGCAAAGATCGGCGCCTCGATGCGCGGGCCGCCCTGGCTGTCGAGCATCGGCACCAGGCCGCGTACCAGCAAAATCACCAGCCCGGCCCAGGCCAGCAGGGTCAGGAAAATATCAATGGCCTGCATCACAGGCCGCTGGGGGGTACGGATCAGGTTCATGGCTTGACTTCCTTGGCAGGTGCCTTGATGCCGCGATCCGGGCTGACCCAGCGCGCGCGTTTTTGATGTTGGCGGAACAGGACTTTGGGGAAGCTGACCAGGGTGGTGAACAGGCTCACCAGCCAGAACACCAGCGGGTACCAGACGGTCCAGAACAGGGTTTTCCACAGGCCGCGCTCGTAGCGCCGGTCAATCATGATGCTCACGGCAAATTGCAGCAGGCACACCACCGCCAGCAGCAAGCCGGTGAAGGCCGGCGGCATCAGCGAGCCGACGGCGATCGCCTCGGGCAACGGCACGACTTTGCCCACGCCCCAGAAGATCACCGACAGCATGAAGGTGAAGGCCCAGCCGGTGGACAGGCAGTACTCGAACAGCAACGGCCACAGGTAGCGGTGGCGCCACTGCCAGATCCCGCGAATATTCTTGAACAGCACTTCGGCGCCGCCCTGGGCCCAGCGCAGGCGCTGTTTCCACAGGCCGCCGAGGGTTTCTGGCATAAGGATCCAGCACAGCGCGCGCGGCTCGTAGAAGATGCTCCAGTGGTCCAGTTGCAGCTTCCAGCTCACGTCGATGTCTTCGGTGATCATGTCGGTGCTCCAGTAGTCGACCCGGTCCAGGGCCGCCCGCCGAAACGCCACCACCACGCCAGACACGGTGAAGATCCGCCCGAAAACCCGCTGGGTACGCTTGATCAAGCCGATGATCGAAGAGAACTCGCCCACCTGCACCCGGCCGATCAAGGTCGAGCGTGTACGGATGCGCGGGTTGCCGGTGACCGCACCGAGCCGTGGGTTGTCGAGCATCGGCGCCACCAGGTAGGCCGCGGCATTGCGGTCGAGCAAGGCATCGCCGTCGATGCACACCAGGTATTCACTGCGCGCCGCCACCGCGCCCATGCGCAAGGCCACGGCCTTGCCCTGGTTTTGCGCCAGGTGCAGCACACGCAGGCGCGGCTCTTGCAGCGCCAGGGCATCGAGCACCTCGGCCGTGTTGTCGCTGGAGCCGTCATTGATCGCGATCACTTCCAGGTTGCGATAACGCTGGGCCAATGCTGCGCCGATGGTCTCGGCGGCGTTGTCGCCTTCGTTGTAGCAAGGGATCAGGATCGAGATCAGCGGCTCGCCCTTGAGCGCCGGCGCCGGGGTGTCATCGGCCCAGGGCCAGTGGCGCTCCCAGTGCAGCCAGAAGTACAGGCCGCCGGCGATCCACAGCCCGGACATGAACAACGGGTAGAAAAACACGAACTCCATCAGGAACTGCCCGGTGACCAGGAAGATCAGGCCCAGGGGCACACCCAACACCAATGCCAACACGAGAAGAGCAAGGATTCTGTCGAACATGAGTCAAGGATTCCATTTGTTGGAAAGGGCCGGACGCACGGTGTTCAGATCCGGCGAATTCTCCAGGAAGTTGTCGGGGTAGTAGCCAAAACTGCTGGCGCCCTGGCGCTTGAGCACGCCCATCCACTCGGCCATTTGCGCGCCGGAAAGATCCGGGGCGGCCGGGGTGCGCCAATCCTTGGCCTGTAGCTCGAAGACCGTGCGCTGCATCGCGCCGGGCCGGGCCTTGACCGTGGCCACGAGTTTTTCCAGCCAGGCGTTGGAGTTTTTCAGCGACTGGCCTTCCATCAACGGCATCGCCATGGGCGCGGTCCAGTCGTAGTGCTGGAGGAAGTCGTCGAGGTTCTGCGCAAACCAGGCTTCGCTGGCCGGGTTGAGCATCGGTTCGGCGAAGATATTGCGCGCGGTGAGCACTTCCGGGCCGCGCTGGGCACGGACCTTGGCGGTCAGTTCATGGGTGAAATCGATCAGGTAGCGGCTCTTGAAACGGGTCCAGCGCTGCATCACCTCAGGGTCGGCGCGCAGCGCCTGGATATTGCCTGGCAGGCCGTTGGCCGCGTAGGTTTGCAGGGCCTGGGGGCTGGCGTCTTCAAAGTCCGAGAGCACCGCGTCGTCGTGGAACAACACGCCGTGGATAGCACTGGTACGGGCCAGGTCTTCGTAAATTTCACCGATGATTTTGCGCACCTTTGGATCGAACGGCGACAGGCGCTGGTACTGTTTCGGGTCGACGGCCACCTTGCCGGTGGCCGGGTCCCAACGGGTGACGCGGGGCAGCTTGGCATCCAGGGCAAAGCTGAGCACGGGCATCCAGGCGTAGACTTTGACCAGGCCGCCACGGGTATGCAGCTGCCAGCTGACACGGTTGAACAGGTCGGCGCGCATCGGCAGATGGCGGTTGGGGAAGTACAGCGAACGCACCAGGCCATCGCCCTTGGGGTCGGCGAATGCCTGGAGGAACACCGTGTCGACCCCCATGTCCAGCACCCGCTGGACCAGCGCGTCGAGGTTGCGCGCCTCTTGGGCCTTGTCCGGGTCGTAGACATGATCGAGGTCCACATGCAGCACGCGCATCGGCGCTTTGACCTGTGCCGAGACCATGCTGTTGGCGAAGTCTTCGGCGTACGGGTCGTTGTCCACCAGAAAGCGCGGGCTGCTCATCAAGTTGCCGAGGTTGTCGAGGCCGTCCTCCAGGGTCAGGGCCATCTGGTAACCCTGCTCACCCACCACCGCCAGGGAGGTGCCATCCGCCGCGCCATACGGCCATACCCACACACGCGGCGCCTTGCCGGTGACCGCGCGGATCTTGTTGGAAATCGCCACCACGTCGGCACGCATCCGCGCCTGGAACTGCGCTTCGGACTCATAACGGTGGGTGGCCGGGTCATAGCGCCGGGTGGCGGCGGCCGGTTGCAGGTTGCCCTGGGGGTTGGCCAGCACGCCCTTGTGGCTGGCGTCGGTGTGGGCGGCGATCTCCACCAGGCCCGATTGCGCCACTTCGCGCACTTGTTGCCAGGTCAAAAATTCCGCGCGGTTACGCGGCACGCCGGCAAAATCCACCGGCTGGTTCAACGGCGTATCGACCCAACTGCCCACCGGCGCCAGCACAGCCGGCCACTGGTAGGCCCGCAAAATCGGCATCACACGGGTGTAGAAGCTCGAATAGCCGTCGTCGAAGCTGAGCATGATGGCTTTGGGCGGCAGCTGTGGCCCGCCTGCGCGGGCGGCGAGGACCTGGTCGACGCTGACCGCCTGGTAGCCGTTCTCGCGCAGCCAGGACAACTGTTCGATCAGGCGTTCGGTACGCACCGCCACCACTCTTTGGTCGGGGTCGCGGTCGTTGACATCGTGGTAGGCAATGCCCAGGAAATGGTTTTTCGGCCACGGCGCTTCGTTGACCGGTTTGAGTCGTTCGGCAGGTGGCGTGAAAGGCGCGGGTGACTGGGCACAGGCACTGCTCAGCAAAAAACCCAGGGCCAGCAGGCAACGGGAAACAAGGGTCATGATCGGACTCTTCTAGAAACGGTAAGTGAGGTCGACGAGCAGGCGCACATCGCTTTCGCGCTCACCGTCATAAGGTCGGCTGATCCAGCTCAGGTTGGCGCCGGTTTCCAGTACGTCGTTCCAGCGATAACGCTGGCCATAACTGAGCAAACCGATTGCGCCGGTGGAGTAATCGCGCTGGCTGTAGCTGCCAGCACCGGCCTGGAACTGCTGACTCCACTGGGTTTCGTAGCGGTGATAGAGCACATGGTTGACGCTCACCGTGGGCAGCACGCTGAAGTCTGAGCGTGGGTTGAAATACGCGGCTTCTTCCTTGCTGTTGCGGCTGGTGCCGACTTCCAGGCCAAGGTCCACTTGCACATCCGGCGAGCGGTAGACGCCCTCGCGCCCGGTGAGCAACGCTTCGACACGGTCGTTGCCGTCGCTGAAGTGGGACGGGCTCAGCGCCAGTCTCCACTCACGGCTTTCATTGGCGCGCCAGCGGATAAAACCGCTGCCGCCGTTGGCGGTGACGTTGGCATTGAGTGCGCGCAACGGCGTGCTGGCGGCCAGGTAGTCAAGGCTGCCGCCGTACTGCCAGTGGTCGTTGATGTCACGGGCAATCGCCAGCCGCGCGCCTTGCTTGGTGCCTTTGCCGTAGGAGTGGTTGGAGACTTCGGCCTCCAGGGTCATGTCGCGGGTACGCCGCTCCACACCCAGGCGCTGCCAACGGTGGTGGCCCGTGCCTTCCTCAAAGTCGGCGGTGGCGTAGCCGATACCGCCGAATATCCGCCAGTCTTCATCGATGGGCGGGCTGTAGAGCAGGGTTTCGATCCCCCAGTCGCGGCTACCGGCAACCGCCCCGCCGCCATTACTTTTGCCGGTCTCGGCTTCGATGCGCAGCTCGGCCATCTCATGCACCTTGCGCAGGCGCTCAAGGCGTTGGACCTGGCGATTATCCGGGGCGCGGACGACTACGTCATCGGCCAGCACATCGAGCTGGCGCCACTCCTGCAACTCCAGGGCGTTGTAGCCTTGGGAGACTTCCAGGTCAATGTGGCGCGGGGTCTGGTTTTCGGCGTCCTTGAGGGCCCTCTCGGCACGCCGGGGCCAGGCGCGGGCGCGGAACATATCCGCCTGGGCCACACGCATGCCGACATTGCCGGGCGAGGTGCGCACCAGGGTCTCCAGGTTTTTTTCACTGGTCGGCAGATCGGCGCCGTAGGTCGCGGCCTGGGCTGCCAGTTGCTGGGCGTCCAGCCAGGCGTTATTGGGGTTCCCGAGGGTCAGCCCCTTGAGCTCAACCCGAGGGTTTTGCGTGCTCGCCAGGTGGTTTGCGAAGGCACGGGCTTCGCTGGTCTGGTCGTTTTCCAGCAAGGAGTAGTAAAGGGCAGTGCCGTCTACAACCTGGTTGCTGGGGTCGGCATCCGGCGCGGCCACCGCCTGGCGATACAGCGGCGCGGCCTTCTCGGGCAAACGTTGGTCGAGATAGGCCGCCGCCACCCAGCGCAGGGCGTAGTTGGGCAGTTGCACGCCCTGGGCGTCCAGGGCTTCGTAGTCGTGGATCAGCTCGGCGGTGCGCGCACGGGCCTTGAGCGCGCCCAGGCGGTCGATGCGCCAGCGCACCACATCGTCATGGGCACTGGCGTCCGGGCCCCAGGTGGCGAGCAGTTGGTCGTAATCCTTGAGGGCACGGTCGGCGATCACAAAGCGTTCGCTTTCACTGCGCGTCGGGAATTCAGCCAGGCGCACGCGCTCGGCAGCCAGGTCGCCTTCCAGGCGGCGCTGGATCACCGGGTCCAGCAGGCCCGGGTGGCGGGCGCTCAGGCGCAGGGCCGGCTCAGGCATACGGGCACGTTGCAGGGCAATGATGTATTCGCGCACCACCTCGGGCCGGTTGCCGGCGCGGATAAACGCCTGGTCGAACTCGAACAGTGAAGCAAACGGTTCCCCGGCCCGGGCCAATGCATAGCCCAGGGTCATGCGCCGCTCGACATCCTCGGGCTTGGCCGTCACCAGGGTGCGGGCACGCTGTACGGCTTCGGCGGTTTTGCCGCCATCGGCCAGGGTCAGGGCCAGGCCCAGTTGCAGGTCCGGGTTGTTCGGTTCGCGCAGCAAGGCCTGGCGATACACAGCCTCGGCGGGCGCCCAGCGCTGTTGATTGCGGTAGGTGCGGGCCACGACGGTCAGCGCTTGGGGGGTCAGTTGGCGTTGGCGTCCCTGAGTTTCATAAACCTTGAGTACTTCGTCATCCTGGCGTGCCCAGCTGGCAATCAGCAGGTGATCGCTGACCTGGCCAGAGGTCTGGCGCTCGGCAGGCAATTGGCGCAGCAGGTTGAGCGCCGGGGTGTAGTGACCGGTACGGGCCTGGCGAATCAGGGAGTCGTAGGCAGGATCGGCCACGGCCAGGGTCGGCAGCAACAAGGCGGCACCGATCAGTAGACGCAGTCGGCCAGGGCCGGAGGGGCAGAAATTACGCAGCATGTCGTCAGCTTCCTTACTCGGAAAGCTGTAGCGATAGGTTCGCCTGTACAACACGCATCAGGCCGCCGGTGTCTGATGACCCGGCCAAGCTTTCCTGGGATGTAATATCCCTGAGCGGGGTAAGGAATAGGACAAATCAGTACAATTGTTCAGAATCGTCCTACAAGCCAGTGAAGATCAAATGTGGGGCTTGGGTGGGAGCTCCCACATTTTGGTTCGGTGTTGGCCTACAGAGCCTTACTGCGCGCCGCTGACTGCCCCCAGCTTGCCGAGTACGCCGCCGATAAACTGCTCGACGGTCATTTTCTGGCCATTGAAGGTCACTTCATTGTTGGCGTAGTGCAGCTTGGCCAGGATGTCATTGCCTTCCAGGGTCGCCAGTTGCGTGCCCACGGCCATGTTGCTGAGCATCTCGCTGGCCATCTGCGATTGCTGCTCGATGGCTTTCGGGTCGGTCACGCCACCGATCTGCGCTTGCAGGCCGGCCACGTCAGCGATCATTGGCTTGGACAGGGTCAGGTTGGCATCCAGCAGGGTGATCATCTGCTTACCCAGTTCAACCGGCGGCAACTCCATGGTGGACGGCTTGGTCAGGTCCACCACCAGGTTGAAGCGGCTTTCGCCATTGGCGGTCTTGAGGGACAGGTTTTCCAGGGCCACTTGTGGTTTGGCGGCCAACAGCTGCTCCACATTGGCCTGGGCCAGCACTTGTTCGGCTTCGCTCAGTTGCAGCTCGGGGATCGGTTGGCCGGCCGCTTGAGCGGCCTGCACCGGTTGCATTTTGTCTTGATACAGCTTGGTCAGCACCATGGTCGCCGGCACGTCGATGTTCTTCATGCTCACGGCCATGGCCGCCGAACCCACGGGTTTGCCCTGGTAACCGATCTCGGCGATTTTGTAGTCGACACGGCCGCTGAGGTTGTTGTCCCGGGTCTCGCTGCTGTCTTTCTGCTCGAAGCCTTTGACGGTCAGCACCGCTTGTTGCGGGCCGAAGGTGAACTGGGTGTTGCTCAGCTCGATGGTGTTCTGGCCGACGTAGAAGCCGAAACTGCTCTTGGACAGGTTGCTGGCCACGGTCAGGCCGTTGAGGTGCGCCTGGAACGGTGCGCCATCCGGGTCGACCAGGGCGACCTTGAGAGCATCCATGTAGCCGTTGACCTTGATCTCTTCACCCTTGGCGGTGTTGAAGTAATCAAGTTTCAGGCCCGAAAAATTAACGCTGGTGGTGGCGTCCTTGAACTCCAGGGGCAGCAGTTCCAGGTTGCCGCTCACCGAACGGTTGAAGGCGATGTTGGCCACGCCCTTGATCGGCGAAACGTCTTGGGTGGCGGCGAACCATTTTTCGGTGGTCGGGTTCTTCTCCAGCGCCAGGTGGCTGGTGGCCAATACCGGCCACCACTTCAGGGTGACCAGGCGCGAGACTGGCAGCGGGCCGTGTTCGATACGGTCGACAAACAGCAGTTCACTGTCTTTGTGCTCTTCGCCGAACACCGCGCCCTGGGCCTTGAGGCGGAAGTGACCGGTGCTGCTGAACCAGCCGCGATCCAGCGAGACCATTTCCAAGGTCACTTGGCCATCGATGCCGGCCATGGAACGTTCCATTTCCTTGTTGACGTCTTCAATCGAGGTTTTCAACACCCCTTCCAGCTGAGTGCCGGTGTACCAGGCGCCACCGGCACTGACCACGCCGACGGCGGCAACAAAACCCAAGAGTACAACGGCTGATTTATTCATGAAGTGTCCTGATCCAATCCTGTGCGAAGTGGGCTGTCTTCCCTGAGCCCCGAAGTGGGGCGTCGGCTCAAGCCCGCCGAAACCGGGGCAAGGTTAGCACTGGCGAGGGGGCTTGTCGCAAGGCCCGGCACCGACAAGGCGCGGTGGGGGGTCAGGAATATTCCATCTCGATCTCATCAAGTTGATGATCAAAACTCTTCAGTCGTGCGGTCCAGGTGTACACCAGCACTTCAAACTCGCGGTGAATCACCGCATTGCCCGGGGTATCGGCCTTGGGGTCGTAGAAGTCCAGTTGGTAACGCTCGCGGGCCATGGCCGTGGCGACGTCGGACAGCTCCCGGGCGTTGTTCAGCCAATGCCGCCCTTCGGCCACTTGCCGGTCGAGTACCACGCATTGTTGCTTCAAGGCTTCGAGGCTTTTTTCCAGGGGGGTGCCGGTCAACTCGCCCATGACTTCCTGGAACGTGCGCCCCGGCTGCCAGTAGCTGCCCCAGAAATAGCGGTCGAACACGGTTTCAACCCGGCGCAGGGCAACCTTGGTGTCCCAGATCGCCACCCGCGTCTTGCCTTGTTCGAGGATTTTTTTCTGGGTGCGCTGGCCCTGGTAGGACGCCCAGGCCACCATGCCGACAGACAATGCGGCGATCAGCGCGCAGGCGCTGTCGAGGAACACCATGGCCTTATCCAGTTGATGGGCCAGCATGACGCCGTAAAAGTAAGTCGCCGATAACAACACCAGTGCGAAGAGCACGCACCAGAACGCGGGAGCATAAGGGTTTTTCATTATTGGAATCCCCATGAGCAACGCAGGCAGTGATCAGCGGGCCATCACGCAAGCCCGACTGATCAAAGCATAGCAATCGCCTCAGGGTTTGCCGGGTTCTGTGCCTTGCGTTCGTCCGCTTTCCCAGCCACCGCCCAGGGCCAGGAACAGGTCGATCTGACTCATGGCTACCTGGGTATTGGCCTGGGCCAGTTGCGCGCGCATATCGGTGTAGGTGCGCGTGGCTTGCAGGTCGGCGAGAAACGACTCGCGGCCGGCCTGGAAGAAGCGGTGCGTCTGGTCGGCGGCCTGTTGCGCCGACTGCTCGGCCTCGGCCAGGGCATCGCGGCGCTGCAATTGCGCGGTGTATTGCGCCAGGCCCGTCTGGGTCTCGCGGATGGCGTTGAGCACCACCCCGTCGAAATGCGCCAGGGCGCCCTGGGTTGCGGCTTCGGCTTCATGGATGCGCGCACGCGAGCCGTTGGACGGCACCGTCCAGCTCAACAGCGGGCCGAAGCCCCAGCGGTTGGTGGCCGGTTTGCCGAGGTTGTCGATAATGCCCACGGTGCCGATGGAGGCGCCGATGCTGATATCGGGGTACAGCTCGCCAGTGGCCACGCCAATGCCCGCCGTTGCGCCGGCCAGCTGGCGTTCGGCCTGGCGCACATCGGGGCGGCGCTTGAGCAGGGTGGCGCCATCGCCCACCGGCAGCAACTGGGCGATATGCGGCAGTTCGGCGCAATCGCCGGTGCCGGTGGGCAATTGGTCCAGGGGCTTGGCCAGCAGCATCGACAGGCGGAACAACCCGGCCTGGCGCGCCGCCTCAAAGCGCGGCAGTTCGGCGCGCAAAGACTTGAATTGGGTTTGCGAGCGGGTGACCTGGGTTTCATCGCCACGCCCGGCATCGCGCAGGCGCTGGGTCAGGCGCGTGCTTTGCGCTTGCAGGTCGAGGGACTGGCGGGCGATGTGCAGCTCTTCGTTGGCCGCACACACCTGGGTGTAGGAGCGCACCACGTCCGCCACCAGGGTGATGCGCGCGATATCCACGGCGGCCTGGGTCGCGTCGGCATTGGCCTGGGCGCCTTCGATACCGCGCTGCAGGGTGCCGAACAGGTCGAACTGATAGGAGGTGGTGAGGCCGATATCACCGACATTGGCCACCGGCACCTTGTCCGCCTGCAAGAAAGCCTCGCCGGACTCCTGCAAACGCTGGGCGCCAAGCTTGACCCCGCCGCTCCAGCCGCCCGCTGATTGCGCCTCCTGCACCTGGAAGCGCGCCCGTTGCAGATTGGCCGCCGCCACGCGCAAATCGGTGTTGGAAGCCATGGCCTGGCGCACCAGTTCATCCAGGCGCGGGTCCTGGTACAACTTCCACCAATCGGCGGGCACCGGGGCCGAAACGACGTGATTGCCCTGCCCGGCCAGTTGGCCTTGCAGGTCGCCACGCTGGACTGCCGCCTCGTCCGGCACGTGGTAGTCCGGGCCCACCACCTGGCAGGCGGACAGCAGCAGCCCCAGCCCGGCGCTCGCCAGCAGTCGCTTCATGGCTGGTCTCCGGGCCGGGGCTGGTCATCGATGATCGAGACGGTGGCGGTACGCCCGGCAATCATGCGGAAATCCGCCGGCACATCGTCAAAGGCAATACGCACCGGGATCCGTTGAGCCAGGCGCACCCAGCTGAACGCCGGGTTGACGTTGGGCAGCAGGTTGGCACCGCTGGTGCGGTCGCGGTCTTCAATGCCGGCGACGATGCTCTGCACATGCCCGCGCAAGCGCGCGTTGTCGCCGATCACGCGGATATCCACGCTTTGGCCGACATGGATGCCGTCCAGTTTGGTCTCTTCAAAATAGCCATCGATATGGAAGGAGTTGCTGTCCACCACCGACAACACCGGGCGCCCGGCGGTCACGAACTCCTGGGCCCGGGGCGCACGGTCGTTGACGTAGCCGTCCACCGGGCTGCGGATCACCGAGCGGTCGAGGTTGAGCTGGGCGCTGTCCACCGTTACCTGCGCTTCGGCCAGGGCCGACTGGGCGCGGGCCACGCGGGACTGGCTTTCTTCCAGTTGCTCGCTGGCCACCAGGTTGCCCAGGCCACGGTTGCGCCTGGCTTCGCGCTGGGCCTGGGCCAGGGTTTCCTGGCGGTCGGCCACGGCGGCCTGGGCCTGGCGCAGGGCAAGCTTGAAGCGGTCCTGGTCCACCGAGAACAGCACCTGGCCCCGGGTCACCAACTGGTTGTCGCGCACGTCCACTTGCTGGATCAGCCCGGACACGTCCGGGGCGATCTGCACGATGTCGGCGCGGATATGCCCGTCGCGGGTCCAGGGCGCGAACATGTAGTACATCACCATGCGCCAGACCACGACGCAGGCAAAGGTCACTACCAGTAGCGTCAGGACCACACGGCCGATCGTCAAAAAAGGTTTTTTCATGTCATCAGGTATCGACTGAGTGAGTCCACCGCGCCCAGCAACAGCGCGTAGAGGGCCACATTGAATAATGCCCGGTGCCAGACCAGGCGGTAGAAGTGGACGCGGGTCAACAGCCCGTGCACCACCAGGTAAAAGCCATACGTAATGCCCATCAGCACCAGCAGCGTGGGCAGGAACACCCCGCTGATATCCAGGTCACCGATCATAGAGGCGCTCCATCGGGTAACGGCGCGTCCATCTCGCCGGTGCTGACAAACTCCACGCCGGGCAACAGCGCCAGGCGCAAACCACTGAGGGCATGCAACAGATGCAGGCGGGTTTCGCCCTCGCCTTGCAGGCCCTGGCCATTGAGGGCGCGGCGGGTGCGGTCCAGGGTCATCAGCAGAGCGCCGGGGGCCGGCAGGCGCTCGCCGGCCTTCAGGCACGCCTCGAAATACACGCCGACCTCGGCCACCACCTGGTCGAGCAACACCCGTGGCACGCCCAGGATGCGGGGGGCGTAGGCCAGCAGGTCGAGCAGGTTCAGCGCCACGCGCACCTCGCGCAGGGCGATGCCGGTGTCCTGGCCGGTCATGGCCAGGCGCGGCAGGTGCTGCATCAGCCGATCGAGTATCTGCACCCCCAGCCGTCGGTGCTCGGCGAGGGTGGCCGGTTGCGTAAGGCCGACGATATCGCGCCAGCTGAAACGGGTCAGGCGCTTGGCTGCCAGTTCGGCGCCAAAGGGCCGGGCGATCAGGGTCCAGACAAAGGCAAACAACAGGCCTACGGGGCCGGCGAGGTTGGCGTTGGCGAAGCTTAAAAAGTCCGCGTCGTAGGCGCCCTGGATGCTGATAAAGGACGATGTGTTGACGATGGTCAGCAGCATGCCCAGGTAGAAGCGCGGTTGTACCGTCAGGGTGCCGACCCAGATAAAGGGCACGGCGAAGGCCAGCACCAGCATCGGGAAATCATGCAGGTTGGGCAGGATCAAAAACAGGTAGAGGCTGGCGAACAGCACCGACATCGCGGTCCAGAAAAAGAACCGGTAGATCTGCGGCGCCGGGTCGTCCATCGAGGCGAAGAAACTGCACGCCACGGCCGCGAGGATCACCGCGCTGCCACCGTCGGTCCAGCCCAGCAGAATCCACAATACCGAGGCAACGATAATCGCGCTGACCGTGGAGAACGCCGAGTAGAGCATCAGGCCACGGTCAAGGAATGGCGTCAGCCGGCCCAGGCGCCAATGGCGGTAGACCGCGCGCCACGGCGCCTGGTTTTCACTGTGGATGGCGGCTTGCAGGCTGCGGCAGTCTTGCCACAGGTCGATCCACTCGCCGAGGCGATACAGCGCGTTGGAAAACAGCAGCTGATGACGGTCGTCCAGGGCCTCGGCGGCGGGTTGCAGGGCTTCGAGCTGGTCTCGCAGGGCGCGCCAGCGCTCCACCGGCGCCTCACGGGTGGTGCTTTGCAGCCACTCGGTGGTGGCCGCCAGCAGCGGCGCGAACTTGCCGACCAGCTCCGGGGTGCGGCGTTCCAGGGCATACAGCGCGTCATCCAGGGCATCCACCACCGGCAGCAGATGGATCATGCGCCCGCGCAGCTCCTTGGTGTTGCGCACCGTTTGCGGCCGTGCGCCTTCGTGGGGCAGTTGGCCGATCATCAATTCCAGGGTGTTGAAGGTCGCCACCATGCCGCCGCGCAGGCTGCTGACTTCCTCGGGCTGCACGTTGCGCTTGAGGAAGCGCTGGCTGTAGACCGTCGCGTCGGCAAACCATTTGCGCACCGAGTCATCGAACACCGGTGCCAGGCGCCGTGGCCAGAACATCGCGCCGACCACTGCTGCCACGGCGATGCCGAGGAAGATTTCTTCGGTGCGCGCCTCGGCCACATCCCACACCGCCAGGGGGTTATCCACCACCGGCAAGGCGATCAGCGGCAAGGTGTAGCCCGCCAGCATCAGGGCGTAACTGTTGGCGGTGCGCAAATGCAGGGACAGGAACAGCAAGATGCCGGTCCACAACGCAATCACCACCACCAGCAGGAACGGCGTCTGCACAAACAGCGGCACGAAAAACACCGCCGCCATCGCCCCCAGCAGGGTGCCAGCGGCACGGTACAAGGCTTTGGAGCTGGTGGGCCCGACAAACGGGCTGGACACGATATACACCGTGGCCATCGCCCAATACGGACGTGGCATTTGCATGAGCATGGCGATATACAAGGCGATCATCGAGGCGGCAAAGGTGCGCACGCCGTAGAACCAGTCCCGGGCCGGCGGCACGCCGGTAAAAAATCCGTTCAAGAAGCCACGACCACGGGCGGCAGGCTGGCGTCTTCAAACGCGCGCAGCACACGCAACGCCACGGCCAGATCGGCAGGCGTCAGGTCCGCCAGCACTTCATGACGCAGGCGTACCAATTGCACTTCCACCGCCTGCACCAACGCCCGGCCACGCTCGGTCAGGCTCAAGGCCTTGGCGCGGCGGTCGTGCTGGTCTTCGGCACGGCACACCAGCCCTGCGCTGCACAGTTGGTCGAGCAGGCGTACCAGGGACGGGCTTTCCATCCCCGAGGCCTGGGCCACCTTGACCTGATGCACACCGTCGCCGAGACGGCCGATCATCAATAAAGGCACGGCACAGGCTTCGGAAATACCGTAGCTCACCAGCGTGGCCTGGCAGATTCTGCGCCAGTTACGGGCGCCCGCCACCATGCTGCTGCTGAGACTCATATGTAGGGTTTCGAGGGTTTGAGGCACGGGATCATTCGCATACAGTTAGTTTGCTAACTATCAATATGGTGGAGGAATGGAATCTCGTCAAGTTTTGATACAAATTCACAGATAGGCGGTGGGACCGCCCAAATAAAGCGCCCACCCTGTGGGAGCTGTCGAGCCCCAGCGAGGCTGCGATGGCGGCGGTACTGCTTGCATTGATGTTGGCTGATCCACCGCTATCGCAGCCTCGCTGGGGCTCGACAGCTCCCACATTCAATTGCCGCTATCTTGAACAATGAGTTCACTTAAGCACGGCCGCTGCGCAGCAGCACATTCAACTCATCCACCACTTCCGCCCAATCCGCATCCTCCAGAATTTCTTCGCGCAAAAACGCCTTCTGGCTCTCCGTCCAGAAAAACGCATCTTCAAGTTTCAACTCCGGCTTGAGCGGTGAATGCACCGCAATAAAACGCTCGATGCTGGTGGCGTCATCGGGCAACCCGAGCTGTTTGAACAAGGACGGCAGGCGGTGAACAGGCGATTGCATGGCAACTCCAAAAATAAGTGATTGCCCACAGTCTAGACCGATAAAACCCACAGATTGGCGGCCACCCGTGCAACATTTTGCAATGTTCACGCTATCATCCCCATCTTTAGCCCAGCGGCATTCACGGACTCCCGGAATAAGGACAATTCATGCGCATCGGTCTTCTGTCATCCCTGACCCTGGCACTGTGTGCCGGCGTTTCCCTGCAGGCCCAGGCCAGTGGCGACGACTCGTGCTACCCCGACTGGCGCGTGTCCCGGGATTCGCTGACCGCCTGCAGCAACATGCCGTTCCTGAGCCCCGGCAATGACAGCCGGACCAACCTGCGCCTGTTGCTCGCGGCAAAAAAGCATGCGCCCCTGACCCCCAATGCACTGGGTGAAGACGACCTGGCCCAGGGCTTTGGCCCGGTGCCGTTCCCGGTGTATCGCCTGGTGCCCCACCCGCCCGAGGGGCCGACACGCGAGGAACAAGGCGCGGAACTTGCGCAGCTGCTGGCCTCGCTGGGCATCCAGCGCGAGGCCACGGCGGCGGCGGGCGACCAGTTTTTGTGGGGCGAAGGCAGTCGCTGCCGCAGCAACAATGTGCAGAGTGCCACCGACTTTGTGCGCCAAGTGATCAAGGCCGATGTGCCGGCGAATGAGCGGGTGCTGCTGGCCAATGCACGCCTGAAGTTGCTCGGCACCTGCGACTGGCAGGGCGAAGTGTTGCTGGAGCCGCAGTTGATCGCTTCCACCCAGGGCCGCGAGCTGACCACTTACCTGCTCGCCGCCTCTGACTTTTACAGCGGGCGCTTTGTCTATGCCGAGCGCGGGTTTGCCGCCGTTACCGTCACCGCGTTGCCGTGGCTGAAGGAAACGGCGGTGTACATGATCGCCCGCGCGTCGCTCAACCATGCCCAGGAAAACGCCTTCGATGAATACGGCATGCCCCAGCGCGAGGCTGTGGATAAGTCTGCCCTGGAAGAAGCCGAGCACAGCTTCCTCAGCTACCTGAAAACTTATCCACAGGGTGAATATGCCGCTTCCGCGCGCGGCCTGCTGCGCCGGGTGCACTGGTTGGCCGGCGATGCAACCCGCCTGGCGGACGACTACGCCTGGCAACTGACCGAGGCCAGCGATGCCGAGCGCAACGGCTCCATCGATGAACTGGTGGAAGAAACCGACAACAAACTGCTGACCCACTACGCCGAGACCATCCGCAACCCGTTGCTGCTGGTGATCAACGACCTGATGTGGATGCGCGCCAACAACCCGCCCAAGCTGACCCGCGCCATTCTCGACGGGCAAAAGGCCGCGTTTGCCAATGAACCGGCGCTGTACGACTACCTACAGGCGGCGTTCGCCCTGTATGTCGAGCACCAACCCGACCAGGCCTTAAAGCGTCTGCCGCAAGACGTACCCTCGAGCCTGGATTACTTCACCTTCAGCCAACAGACCCTGCGCGGCCTGGCCCTGGAAGCCAAGCAGGACTGGAATGCTGCCCAGGCGCTGTGGCTGCAACTGCTGCCCCTGGCCAAGCAGCCCCTGCAACGCGACCAACTGGAACTGGCGCTGGCGATGAACTACGAACGCAGCGGTCAAGTGGCCAAGGTGTTCGCCGCCGACTCACCGATCCAGACCCCGCAAGTGCGCTATAGCCTGTTGCGCAGCGTGGCCGGCCCCGAGTTGCTGCGCCAGCAGATCAGCCAGGCCAGCGACCCGCTGGAGCGCAGTACCGCGCAATTTGTCTTGCTCTACAAAGACCTGCTGCGTGGCCAGTTCGCAACCTTTGCCGAGGACTTGCAACAACTTCCGGCCTCCCCGGCGGCTGACAAGCTCGGCACCAGCCTGGGCTATGTGTACGACGGTGGCCAGGCGCTGACGTTGTTCCGCTGGAGCGGCGACAAGGCCGCCTCCGGCTACACCTGCCCAACCATCGCGCAAACCGCCAGCACCTTGCAGGACGACGCAAAAAACCCGCACGGCCTCAACTGCCTGGGTGAGTTCATCCTACGCAACGGCCTGGACGGCATGCCCCTGGAAGAAGCGCGCTCGGCCGGTAGCCTGGGCAGCACCGCATCGGGCTTCAAAGGCGAAACCTTCTCGCGGCTCGATGGTTACCAACAGGTGATCGCCAACCCCAAGGCGCCCCGTGACGACAAGGCCTACGCACTGTTCCGGGCGATCAACTGCTATGCGCCTTCGGGCTATAACAGCTGCGGTGGCGAAGATGTCGACAAGGCGGTGCGCAAGGGCTGGTTCCGCCAGTTGAAAACCGGGTTTGCCGACACCCAGTGGGGCAAGTCGCTGCAGTACTACTGGTGAAACACTTGTGGCTAGGCTTGCTGCTGTTGGCGAGCCCGGCCTTCGCCACCGTCGACGCCCACGACTATGACGCTTTCTGGCTGTGGAGCGGCGTCGCGCCACAGCCGGTGCTCAAGCAGGCCAAGACCCTGTATATCCTCCAGGGCCAGATCAACTCCACCCGCCGCCAGCCCGAACGCGGCGTGCAGTTCATCGCCCAGGGCATGAGCGTGCCGCGCATCCGCCAGGGCGAGGTGTGGGTCGTCTATCGCGCCCACACCTTGCGCTGGCCAGAGCCGGTCTACACGAAACTGCTCGGGCAGGTGCAACGCTGGCGCGCAGCGGGCAACCCGGTGGTGGGCATCCAGATCGACTTCGACGCCCGCACCCAATACCTGCACGAATACGCCGCCTTCCTCAAAGACCTGCGCCAGCGCCTGCCAAAGGGTTTGCGCCTGAGCATCACCGGCCTGATGGACTGGAGCAGCAACGCCGACCCGGCCGCCATCGCCCAGCTCAAGGGCGTAGTGGATGAAGTGGTGGTGCAGACCTATCAGGGCCGCCACAGCATCCCCGATTACGCGGCGTACCTGCCCCGGATGAACCGGCTGGGAATGCCGTTCAAGATCGGCCTGATCCAGGGCGGGGAATGGCAGGAGCCCGAGTATTTGCAGGGGAGTGAGTGGTTTGGGGGGTATGTGGTGTTTTTGCAGAATCCGCCAAGACCTTGACACCATTGCAACGTCCGTGCAATACATTGTCCACAGTCCATGGACAGTGGACGGATCAGGCCGGTTGCAAATGAAAAGTCAAGATATCGTAATCCTCTTCAAGTTGATCAGCCTGAACCTCCAAACCAGAGGGGAGCGGGTCAAAAAACGCAATTTCACTGTCTCCCTTGACCATGACGAGGCCATGGATCGGGTGCCGATTGATTCCCAGGATTATCTGGATCGCTTCCTTGACCTGCGCATGACGGGAAATATCGAGAAAGTCGACCTCTCACAGGGCCAGCGCTGGGAGGGATGGGAAGATATTGAGGAGGACGCGACCCCACCGAATATGGAGAGTTACTCCGTCCGAGCACTCGCGGCTTCACTGGCATTAAGTAAAAGTGAGGTATCCAATTCGCTGAATCGCTGCCGTGACATCGGCCTTATTCATACCGACCGCCTGAGCGGTCTACCGATTGTCAGGGCCCAAGCGCTTCTGGATTTCGTGAAATATGGGGTGCGCTATGTGTTCCCTGCCAAACCAGGCGCGATCGTGCGAGGTATCCCCACAGCATTTGCCGCGCCGATTATGGCCGGCAAAGTCCTGACTGGCGGCGACCTCATTCCTGTGTGGCCAGACGCTTATGGAAAGAACAAGGGTCAGGCAATCGCCCCCTTGTACAAAACCGTTCCTGGAGCCGTGAAAAAAGACGAACTGCTTTATCATTTTCTGGCTCTCGTAGACGCCATTCGTATTGGAGGCCCGCGAGAAACCAAGGTCGCAGACGCCATGCTGCGGGAGTGGATCCTTTGAACTCAACCAAAGCAATGATGCTGCTGATGCTCGAAGAGGTCGCCCAAGCCCTGGGCGAAGAACTGAGGGACCAGGTGGCCTTTGTCGGGGGATGCACAACCGTCCTGCTGATCACCGATCAATACACCCAAGAATCGATTCGCGGCACCGACGATGTGGATCTGGTCATTCATCTGAGCAGTACTGCCCAGTGGTATCGACTGGAAGAACAACTCAAATCCAAAGGCTTCAAGAACACCGGCCAGGACACTGTCACCTGTCGCCTGCGGTTAGGCGCCCTGAAGGTCGACTTCATGCCGACTGACGAAAAGGTACTGGGCTTTTCCAATGCCTGGTTCGTGGGAGGCCTGGCGAATGCCATCAATCACCAACTGCCAAATGGCACTTGGATCAAGGTGTTTGCGGCACCCTGGTTTCTTGCGGCGAAGCTGCAGGCTTATCAGGGCCGGGGTCATGGCGATGTGCTGATGTCCAACGATATTGAAGACATCGTTGCCCTACTGGATGGCCGGGAAGAACTGCTTGAGGAAACAAAACAGGCGCCTGCTGCATTACGACATTTCGTCAGCGAACAACTTGGCGCATTGCAGAGCCTCACAGCCTTCCATGATGTCATCCAGAGCACTGCCCAAAACGCCGAGCGCGAGTCGCTGATTCACGAGCGCATCAATACGCTGATTGCCCATGGGATACACGCTTGATCCTACATTCGAGCGTCACCCGACAAGGAACCGGAAGAACAGAAAACCGCGATGTCACAGGCTCTGCGGACAACAGCGGCATATACCTCTACGTGATAGCAGACGGCACCTCCAGGCCCGGCAGTGAAAAGCTGGCAACCGCTCTGACTGGCGGCCTGCTGAAGTCTTTTTCCAACGCAAGGCCAGCAAGCATTTCTTGCCTCGACACAGCTCTTGAGTTGACGCTGTCCTCGCTCAGCGCAATACGTTCAACATTCTGCCCTGACTACCCCTTTGCATCAGCCAGTTACCTCGCGTTACTGGTGCTTGGCGATACTGCTCTTTCAATACATGCAGGGGACTGCTGCCTGGGATTGCTCGATAAAGAAAAAAACCTGAAATGGCTGACCGCTCCCCACTGCGGCCCCAATTGGAAGGGCAACTTGAGCCACACCGCCATCGCCAACAACCCGGCCCGCAAAACGCTGCTCAATTGCATGAGCCATCGCAGACCACATGAACCACAGGTTCAATCCCTGGACGTTGTACCTGACACAAGATGGATTTTGGCCACCGACGGTTTTTGGGCCGAACTCTCCATCGAAGACCAGTTCAAGGCGATAGAAGAGTCCAGTCTTGAAGGCTGCCCAGGTGAGGACGATTGCACCTTTATGTTGCTAATGCCTTAGGGGCGACACGTCGCTATCGCCAGCTTGCCGGCCCCTACCATGACAGTGCCTTACCAGTCGTAAGTCAGGCTCGACACCACCGTACGCCCTTCGCCGTAGTAGCAATCCAGGTCGCTGGTGCACTGCGACACGTAGGTTTTATTGGCAAGGTTCTGCACGTTCATCGCCAGCTTCACGCCTTTGAGCTTGAGGGGCGAGGCGCCCAGGTCGTAGCTCAGGCTGGCATCGTAGACGGTGTAGGACGGCACCGTGAACGCGCCGGCAACGTAGTCACCCATACTGCTGCGCGAGTAGCGGGCACCCAGGCCGGCGCCGAGGCCGGCCAACGGGGTGTCGCCGATCACGCTGTAGTTGACCCACAGCGCTGCCGTCAGGGGTGAGATACCGGCCGGGTGGCGGCCTTCGCGACCTTCGTTGTCCTTGGTGTACTTGATGTCGTTGCGCGCCGCCGAAGCGACCACATCCCAGGCATCGTTCAACACTGCCTTGGCTTCAAACTCGACGCCGCGCGAACGCATGGCGCCGCTCTGACTGCTGAAGTTGGTGAGCGGAATGGCCGTCAGGATATTTTCCTGGTCCAGTTGATAGACCGAGACCTGCACAAAACTTTCCTGGCCCGGCGGCTGGTACTTCACGCCGACTTCGTACTGGTTGCCGGTGGACGGGTCGAAGGGCTTTTGGTTGGCATCGGTGCCGGACAGCGGCAGGAAGGATTCCGAGTAGCTGATAAACGGCGCCAGGCCGTTATCGAACAGGTACACCAGGCCCGCACGGCCGGTGAAGGCCTGGTCCTTGCTGCTGGTGCGGTCGTCGCTCAGCGGCGCCTTGTTGACCACATTGGCCCAGTCATAGCGCCCGCCGAGCACCAGCGCCCATTGGTCCCACTTGATCTGGTCCTGCACGTACAGGCCGGTTTGGGTGATGGTGTTGTCCCAGCGGTAGGGCTGGCCGAAGTTCAGTGGCTGGCCATACACCGGGTTGAACAGATCGATGATCGGCGGGTTGCGGTCATAGAGGCCGAGGAACCTGGAGTTGGAGTGGTAGTAATCCAGGCCCACGATCAGGGTGTGGGAGAACTCGCCGGTGGTGAATTCGGCCTGGGCGATGTTATCCACGCCAATCACTTTGTTGTTCTGCCTCCAGTCCACGCCGAAACGTTGCAGGTAACGTTGATCCATGGCGCCAGTGGTCGGGTTGGCGACAAAACGGTAGCCGTGCAACGGCGCCACATAGCGATCGTCCACTTCGGCATAGCGCGCGTTTTGCTTGAGGGTCCAGGTGTCGTTCAGGCGATGGGACAACTCGTAGCCGAAGGCAAATTGTTCGCGGTTGTACTGGTTGACGCCTGGCTCGCCGATAAACACATCACGGTCGATCTTGCCGTTGGGGTTGCGCCAGACCGTGCCGGACGCCGGCAGGCCCTGGGCCTCGGGCACGCCCTTGTCTTTCTGGTACTGGGCAAACAGGGTCAGGCTGGTGTCGTCGTTGGGCCGCCAGGTCAGGCTGGGCGCAATGAATTGGCGGCGGTTCTCGAAGTAGTCGATCTCGCCCTGCTCGTCCTTGAGGCGCCCGGTGAGGCGATAGAAGAATTGCCCTTGATCATCCAGCGGGCCGCTGAGGTCGATGGCCGCGCTTTTGTGCTCGTAGGTGCCGGCTTCGAGCACCACCTGGCGCACCGGGGTCTCGCTGGGGCGCTTGCTGACCATATTGACGATGCCGCCCGGCTGGTTGTGGCCGTACAGCACCGATGCCGGGCCCTTGAGCACTTCGATGCGCTCCAGGGAATAGGGCTCGATCTGCAACGCACCGCCGGTACTGCCGCCGCCATAAGGCAGGTGCAAGCCGTCGAGGTACAAGGGGGTGGGCGAGAAGCCACGGGAGGTCGGCTCGTCGAACAGCTTTACCCGGTCGGAGAAGCCCCCGGCACTCATGCCAGGGGTGTAGAGCAGCGCCTGGGTCACGCTTTGCGCGCCACGCGCCTTGATTTCGGCGGCGGTGATCACGTTGATGGTCTGAGGGATTTCCACCAGTGCCGCATCGGTCTTGCTGCCCGTGGCGCTGCGGGTGGCGACGATGCCATCGACCGGGCCCCAGGCGTTTTCCGGAGTCTGCTGGGCGCTGATCTGAGTTGCACCCAACTGCACCGAACCGTCCCCTGCAAGGGCCTGCACCGACCAGCCGTTCCCGGCCTGCATCGCCACCAGGCCGCTGCCGGCCAACAAATGCTCCAAGCCCGGGCCGGTGGCATAGCGGCCCTGCAAGCCAGGGCTGCGTTTGCCGGCAGTCAGTGACGCATCCACCGAGAGCAAAATCCCCGAGGCGCTGGCGAAGCGGTTCAACGCCTGGTCCAGGCTGCCGGCAGGGATGTTGTATTGGCGCAAGGCTGCGCCGGCGCTCTCCTGGGCCTGCACCAGGCTCGGGACGAGCGGCACAGTCGCCAGCACACAGGCAAACAGGCCACGGCGCAGGGCGCGGGCCAGGGGTTGGATTGGGTGGTGCGGCATTGCAGGACTCCCCGTGAGAACGCTTCTTGATTGGCTTTCAAGAGGTATCCCGGACGGGATTGGAAAACCGACAAAAGAAAATCAAAAAAAACGGTGGCCACAGATTTTCCAAACTAAAACACCATCAATGTGGGAGCTGGCTTGCCTGCGATAGCGGTGGGTCAGTTGGCCCATCTGTCACTGATACACCGCTATCGCAGGCAAGCCAGCTCCTACAGTTGATCGAGTCAAACCCTGGGTTTGATGGTGACCCAGTAACGGGTCACCGCCTGCACCCGCACCGGCAATGAACGCTCAAGGGCGGCGAGGATCGCGTCGGTGTCATTGAGCGGAAACACGCCGGTCAGCAACAGCCCGGACACGGTCTCGTCACAGCGCAACAACCCTGGCCGATAGCGGCTCAGTTCAGCCACAAACCGCCCCAGCGGCTGGCGCTCGGCAATCAGGCGGTGCTGGGTCCAACTGCTGGCGTTGGCATCCAGCGCGGTCACTGCCGAGGCCTGCGTTGCGCTGAACCACAGGCTCTCGCCCGCTTTCATCAGCACCGGCACCCCCTGCGCCGGGCGCACCTGCACGCGCCCTTCATACAGATCGACGCGGCTGCCGTCGTGCAGTTCGCGTACGGCAAAGCGGGTGCCCAGGGCCTGGATATCACCCGCAGCGGTTTCGACGATCAGCGGGCGCGACGGATCGTGGCCGCTGGTCAGCAGGATCTCACCGCGGATCAGGCGGATACGCCGCTGTGTGGTACTGAAGCGCAGGTCGATGGCACTGTCGCTGTTGAGGTCCAGCTGGGTGCCGTCGCTCAAGGTCAGGTGGCGAATTTCGCCGGTGGCGGTGCGCTGCTCGGCAAACGCCGCCTGCCACGGCTGGCTGCCCTGCACCAGGTAGCCGCTGCCACCGGCCACCAGCAACAGCCCAAGCAGTTTCAACGCCGCCCGACGCTGGGGGTCCGGCGCGTCGCGCAACACTGCGCGGGCGCTGTCGGCGGGTACGCCGCCCAAGGTCTGCTGCAACTGCTGCAAACGCTGCCAGGCGCGACGATGCTCCGGGTCGGCCGCCTGCCAATGGGCGAAAGCCTGGCGCTGGGCCCCGTCGAATTCGCCACCCCATTGCAGCATCAGCCACTCGCTGGCCTGTTCGACCACGGCCTGGGCAATCGGCGCGTCATGGCGGGTTCTCATTCTTCGTAGGCCACCTGGTAGCAGGCGATGATCGCGCGGGTCATGTACTTCTGTACCGAACTGATCGTCACCCCCAGGCGCTCGGCGATCTGCGCATAGGTCAGGCCCTCGAACTGCGACAACAGGAACGCTCGCCGCACCTTCTCGGGCATACGGTCGAGCATGGCGTCGATCTGCATCAGGGTTTCGAGAATCAGCGCGCGGGTTTCCAGGCACGGCGACTCCGGTTCCGGCAGATGGGCGATGCTCTCCAGGTAGGCGCGCTCGATGCGCAGGCGGCGCCATTGGTCGATCACCAGGTTGCGGGCGATCTGCGTCAGGTAGCTGCGGCTTTCCTGGGCCCCGGGAAAACGCCCCGACACCAGCAGGCGCAGGAAGGTGTCCTGCGCCACGTCGGCGGCGTGCTCGCGGTCGCCCAGGCGCTTGCGCAGCCAGCCTTGCAGCCAGCCATGATGGTCGCGGTACAGGAGATGAAGCTGTTGCTGGCCGTCAGTCGCGGAGTCCATGAATTGCCCGGATACACTATTGAGAGCAATTATCATTACAGCTTGTATCGCGACTGGCAAAAAACTTTATCCGTTACCGCCCGGCGGTCTGCAACGGATACACCGACTCCCAGCCTCCGCCCAGCGCCTTATACAGGCCGACCATGGCCAGGGACACGCCGGTGGAGCTTTCCACCCATTGCTCCTGGGTCGCCAGCAAGGCGCTCTGCACCGTGAGCACGTTGACGAAATCCACCACCCCTTCGACGTACTGGTGCTGGGCAGTGTCCAGGGCAATCTGGTTCTGGCGCACCGCTTCGGTCAGGCTGTCACGGCGCAGTTGGCTGGCGTTGTAGCGGGTCAACTGGTCATCGATTTCATGCCAGGCACGCAGCACGGTCTGCTGGTAAGCCAGGGCCGCTTCCTGCTGCTGGGCTTCGCGCAGGTCAAGCATGCCCTGCAAGCGGCCGCCGTTGAACAGCGGCAGGCTCAGCGACGGGCCGAAAGCAAAGGTGCGTGAGCCCCAGGAGCCCAGATCCGACAGTTGCATGGCCTGGGAGCCGAGGCTGCCCGACAGAGTGATCCGTGGGTAGAAGTCGCCCTTGGCCACGCCGATGCTCGCGGTCGCCGCATGCAGGCGCGCCTCGGCCTGGCGGATATCCGGGCGGCGCTGTGCCAGTTGCGACGGCAGGCCAATCGCAACCTGGCGCTGGGTCTGGGGCAGCGCGGCGTCCGGCGACAGTTGCGCATGCAAGGCTTGCGGCGCCTGGCCCATCAACAGGCTCAGGGCGTTGATCAGTTGCTCCTGGCGCTGCTGCAAATCCGGCAGGCGCGCTTCGATGGTGGCCACTTGCGCGGCGGCTTCGGCGACATCCAGGTGGGTGGCCACGCCATCGGCCAAACGCAGTTGCGAGAGCTTCAGGCTACGCCGTGCGACGTCGAGGTTTTGCTCGGTGACCGCACGGGTGCTTTGCACGCCGCGTAGCTGGATGTAGTCCTGGGCGGTCTCGGCCAACACCGACAGCAGCACACTGCGGCGGTCGTTCTCAGCCACTTGCAGGGTGGCGTCGGCGGCTTCGGTTTCGCGCCGTACCCGGCCCCAGAAGTCCAGCTCCCAAGAGGCGGCGAAACCGGCGTCCCACAGGTTGAAGGCCGAACGGCCGTTATTGCCGGAGGGATCGCTCAGACCGTTGGCGCTATTGCGTTTGCGCCCGTAGTTGCCGTCGGCACTGAGCTGTGGAGAGCGCTCGGCGGTCGTCACCTGGCGCACCGCGCGGCTTTGTTGCAGGCGGCTGCTGGCCAGTTTCAAGTCGAGGTTGTCACTCAGTGCCCGGCGCACCAGCGCCGACAGTTGCGGGTCGTGGAACACGTCCCACCACTGTTCTTGCAATGGGTCGCTGACCGCGCGGCTGGCGGCCTGGCGGCCCTGGGGCTCGGCCCAGTGCGCCACCGGCTGGGCGTCGGGCCGTTTGAAATCCGGGCCGACGGTGCAGGCACCCAGGCTGAGCAGGCTAAGGGTAAGCAGTGCAACTTTTCTCATTGCTGCGCCACCTCACGCTGCTGCGCACGGGGCTGGGTGTTGACGCTGGCCTCCACCGACATCCCGACCCGCAGGCGATGCACCTGCGCCTGGCCCGGCTCCAGGATGATTTTCACCGGAATGCGCTGCACCACCTTGGTGAAGTTGCCGGTGGCGTTGTCCGGTTTGACCGAAGCAAAGGTCACCCCCGTGGCCGGCGCCAGGCTTTCCAAGTGGCCGTTGAGCACTTCACCGTCGAGGCTGTCGACCCGCACTTCAACCGCTTGCCCGGCATGCATATGGGACAGTTGGTTTTCCTGGAAATTGGCCACCACATACGCGTCGGCCAGCGGCACCACGGCGAGGATCTTGCTGCCCGGGGTGACAAAGGCACCGACCCGCACCGCCCGCTCGCCGACCATGCCGTCCACCGGCGCGACAATGCGCGTGTACGACAGTTGATAGCTGGCCATTTCCAGCGCCGCCTGGGCGCGTTTCAAGCCACCTTCGGCGGCATCGCGCTGGGCGCTGAGGATTTCCACCTGCTTGCGTTCGGCGGCTAACACCGCCGTGGCGTTGGCCAGGCGCGCGGTGGCCTGGTCGATGCGGGTCCTGGCTTGCTGGGCGTTCTGCACCGTGCCGGCGCCGACCCCGGCGAGGTGGTTGTAGCGGTTCAATTCGTGTTCGGCAAAGGCCACTTCGGCGCGGTCGGCGGCCACCGTGGCTTGGGCCTGGGCGATCACCGAGCTTTGCCGCTCAAGGGTGGCCACTGCGTTTTTCAGCTGGGCCTGGGCCATCAGGGTTTCGGCATCGGCGGCCTGGGCGGCGGCGCGCAAGTCGCGGTCATCGATCAGCGCCAGCAACTGTCCGGCCTTGACCTGCTGGTTGTCCTCCACCAACACCTCTTTGATAAAACCGGCGACCCGAGGCGCCACCAGGGTGTAGTCGGCAGCAACGAAGGCATCGTTGGTGGTCTGGCGCTTGCTGCCAAACATGCCCGGGGCCAACAGGTAAACCAGCACGCCCACGGCGAATACGCTGATAACAGTCACGGCAATCTGGTCTTTGCGTTTCATAAAAATCCTTTATCGGTGTCAGCAATCAAGCGGGTGCACGCGGCGGGAAAATCCGCGTCGGCATCCAGAAAATCAGGAGGATCAACGCCACCGCGACAGCGGCCATGACGTAATAGAGATCCGAAGACGTCAGCACCACGGCCTGCTGGTGCAGACGATGGGCCAGGCCCGGGGCCGTGCTGTCGGCCAGGGGCGAGTTGCCCAGGGCGTCCACCAGCATGCTCGAGTGAAAATGCAGGCGGTGGGTGGTCAGCACGTCGATCACCCCGGTGGCGACCACCGCCGCCAGGCCCTTGACCGTGTTGAACCAGGCCGAGGCAAACGGCCCGTCGGTGGGCACGATGCTGCCGGTAGACAGCATCAACAGCGGCAACACCGCCATCGGCTGGCCGAAGATTTGCAGCAGTTGCAGCACGTAGAACTCATCCCGGATCCACGCCGAGGTCAGTTGCGCACCGCCAAGGCAGGACAGGGTCAGCATGCCCAGGCCAATCCCCAGCACCCAGCGGCAATCCACCCAGCGCAAGTTGCACAGGGCGGCCACCAGAGGCAGCGCGAGCAACTGCGGCAGCGCCATGATCAGCATCACCGGCGCGGTTTGCAGCGGCCGGTAGCCCTGCACCTGCGCCAGGTAGCTGGAGGGCAGGATAATCACCGCCTGCAATACCACCAACACCCCGGCCAGTACGAGCAAGGCGAACGACAGGTTGCGCAGGCCGAGCATCTGCAACTTGAAGAACGGCAGCGGGTGCGACCATTCATTGAGCATGAACAGCACCAGCAACAGCGCCCCGCCCACCAGCAGCGTGCTGATCAGCGGCGACTCGAACCAGTCCAGGCGGTTGCCCTGCAAGATGCCAATCACCAGCATGCAGATCGCCGGGAAGCCCAGCAGCAGGCCGCGCCAGTTGAACTGCTTGAGGCGCTCCAGGCGCAGCGGGTCCTGGGGCAAGCCGTAGGCCACGGCGGCCATGGCCAGCAGGCACGGCGCGACGATCTGCCAGAACGCCCACTGCCAGCCGACGTATTCGGTCCAGAGTGCCGCCAGCGGCGTACCGAGGCTGGGGCCGAAGGTGGCGGTCAGGGCGTAGCCGGCCAAGCCGTAGAGTTTGACGTGGGCCGGCAGAAAACGCAGGGCCACGGTCATCAGCATCGGCGGTAGAGCGCCACCGGCCAGGCCTTGCAGGGTGCGCAGCAGCAGCAGGCTTTCGTAGTTCGGTGCCAGCGGGCACAGCACCCCCAGCAAGGTGAACAGGCCGATGGCCCACAGGGTGAAGCGGCGCAGCGAAAACGTCACCGAACACCACGGCGCAAAGGCCATGGCCGAGACGGAGGTGGCGGTGTAGGCGGCGACCAGCCAGGTGCCTTCGTCAAACCCGATGTACAGCGCACCGCGGATATCGGCGAGGGCAACCTTGGTCACCATTTCGTTCAGGCCCGAGACCAGCACCGCCAGCAGCACGCCGACCAGGCCGATAATGATCCGTGGGCCGAACACAGGGGGGCTGACGGCGGCGGGTTTGGCGGCGGCCAAAGGCGCGGGGGCAGCGAGGGAGGTCATGAAAGTACAACTCGGCAATAGAATACCCGAGCAGTTTAATAAGGCTTAGACATGACGAAAACTAACTTATCGGAAGGTTATAACTGCGCTAGACGCAATGATTGAATGTGGGAGCTGGCTTGCCTGCGATAGCGGTGTGTCAGCTAAGGCATCTGTCACTGATACACCGCTATCGCAGGCAAGCCAGCTCCCACACAAGCCAGGCTAGCTCCACACAGTTGGATGGGAGTCGTCAGGTGGGCTGGGCTTCGCGCCAGGTGGCCGCGCAGCTTTCGCGCATGGTTTCGCGCAGCCATCGGTGCGCCGGGTCTTTGTCGAAGCGCGGGTGCCAGGCCTGGGTCAGGACCAGGGTCGGCAGGGAAATCGGCAGGGTAAATGCGCGCAGTGGCAGTTTCAGGCGATTGGCGCTGTACAGCGCTTCCTTGGACACCGGCAGGATCAGGTCGGAGTCGGGCAACATGAACATCGCACCGTGAAACCCCGGCGCGATCATCGCCACCCGGCGTTCCAGGCCCTGGGCATTGAGGGCGGTGTCGATCGGCCCACGGGCGATACCGCGCCGCGAGATGCTGATATGGGAATAGCTGGCAAAGCGCGCGGCGGTGATTTCTTCGTCAAACAGCGGGTGGCCTTCGCGGGCCAGGCCGACGAAGGTGGTGGAGAACAGGTTCTGCACTTTCACTTCCGGGGTGATCGGCATGGTATTGCCGACGCGCAGGTCCAGGCGCCCTTCGCGCAAGGCTTCGTCGTCACTGTCGCCTTCCGGGACAAAACGCAGCTCGCAGTGGGGTGCCACCCGTTCCATGGCATCGAACAAACGACCGCCATACACGCCGACAAAAAAGTCATTGGCGCGCACGCTGAACCGCCGGCGCAAGGTGCTCAGGTCAACCTCGTCCGCCGAGCGGAACAACAACGCCGCCTGCTCCACCACATTGCGCACCTGGCCCTGCAACTCCAGGGCCTTGGGCGTCGGCACCAGGCCGCGACCGGCGCGCACCAGGATCGGATCGCCCACCGCTTCGCGAATGCGCGTCAGGGTGCGGCTCATCGCCGCCGGGCTGAGGTTCATCCGCCGCGCGGCGCCCACCACACTGCCCTCGTCGAGCAAGGCGTCGAGGGCCACCAGCAGGTTCATATCCGGTAATTGCATGCCAAGCACTCGTGATGGGTTTGGAGTACAGCGCACGCAATCGTAGCAGGCTTTTTAGCGCTGCATGCCCCAGCGCTTCACGGTGACGCGCTCCAGGGTGTCGAACACCAGGTTTTCCACGAGTAGGCCGATCAGGATCACCACTGCCAGCCCGGCGAATACCTTGTCGGTGTACAGCTCGTTGCGGTTCTGGAAGATGTACCAGCCCAGGCCACCCTTGCCGCTGGTGGCGCCGAATACCAGTTCGGCGGCGATCAGCGTGCGCCAGGCAAAGGCCCAGCCGATCTTCAGGCCGGCGAGAATCGACGGCAGCGCCGCCGGGATCAGGATAAACAGCACAAAGCGCATGCCCTTGAGGCCGTAGTTGCGCCCGGCCATGCGCAGGGTTTCCGACACCCCCATAAACCCCGAGTACGTGTTGAGCGCCAAGGCCCAGAGCACCGAGTGCACCAGCACAAAAATCAGGCTGTTCTGCCCCAGGCCAAACCACAGCAAGGCCAGGGGCAGCAGGGCAATCGCCGGCAGCGGGTTGAACATCGAGGTCAGGGTGCTCAGCAGGTCACGGCCCATCTGGGTCGAGACCGCCAGGGTAGTCAGGGCAAAGGCCAGGACAATGCCGATCAGGTAGCCCTTGAGCAGCACCACCAGCGAGATGCTGACTTTGCCCAGCAACTCGCCACTGGCAATGCCATCGTAGAAGGCGTGGAAGGTCTGTAAGAAGCTGGGCAGCAGCAGGTCGTTGTTCTGATAGCGCGCCGTCGCTTCCCAGAGGATCGCCAGCACGATCAGGATCAGGCCCTTGCGCAGCCAGCCTTGTTGCCACAGGCGTTGGCGCAGGGGTAAGGCGCGCTCCACGGCCACGCCGGGCAGTGGTTGCAGGGTGATTTCATATTCCTGGCGCATGGGCACAGTCCTTCAGTAAGCGATGCGGATATCGGCGAAATCCAGTTCGGTTTCTGCCTCGGGCGACTCATCGAACAACAGGCGATGAATACGCCGCGCCGACGCCTGGAACGCCACACCACCGAGGCTGTGCAGGTCGTATTGATGGCTGTGGATTTCGGCGCGCACCCGCCCTGGATGGGGCGACAGCAACAGGATGCGATTGCCCACCACCAGGGCTTCTTCGATGGAGTGGGTGACAAACAGCAGGGTGAAGCGCACCTCTTCCCACAGCAGCAGCAACTCCTCCTGCATCTTGCGCCGGGTCAGGGCATCGAGGGCGGCGAAGGGCTCGTCCATCAGCAGGATTTTCGGCTGCATGGCCAGCGCCCGGGCAATCGCCACCCGCGCCTTCATGCCACCGGACAGGGTGTGCGGATAGGCGTCGGCAAAGGCGCTCAAGCCGACCTTGTCGAGGTAGTACAACGCCCGCTCCTCAGCTTCGCGGCGCTTGAGGGTCCTGGACGCCAGCAACGGGAACATCACGTTCTGCTTCACGGTTTTCCAGGGCGGCAGTTGGTCGAACTCCTGGAACACCACGATGCGATCCGGGCCCGGTTGCTCGACCTTTTGCCCCAACAGGCGGATCTCGCCTTCGCAGGGTTTGATAAAGCCGGCCACCGCCTTGAGCAACGTGGATTTGCCGCAGCCCGAAGGCCCCAGCAGCACAAAGCGGTCGGCCGGGTCGACCTCGAAACTGACCTGGTGAGTGGCCCGCACCACCCGTTCGGGGGTGCGGTATTCCAGGCTGACGTGATCCACCGCGAGCAAGGCTTGGGCGGTACTCAGACTGCTGGCCGTGTGGCCTTGCAAGGGCGCGTTCATTTCAGCTCCCTTGCAGCGGCTGGGCATCCTGGAAGAAGTAATCCTGCCACGACTCGGGTTTGTGCTTGATCGCGCCCACGCGGTAGAGGAACTCGGCCAGCGGGTAGGTGTTTTTCGGGGTGACGCTGAATTCAAATTGCGGGTTGTCGATGGTTTTCAGCAGCGCGGCACGGTCGATCTTGGCCTTGGTCACCCGGATGTAGGTGTCGGCAGCGGCGCCCTTGTCGTTCTGCGCAAACTGCGCGGCCTCGGTCAGGGCATCGATGAAGGCCTTGTAGGTTTTCGGGTTGTCGTTGCGAAACTTCTCGGTGGCGAACAACACGGTCGGCGAGTTCGGCCCCAGCAGGTCATAGGTGTTGAGCACCACATGTACGTTCGGGTTGGCCAGGGCCTGATCCTGGAACGGCGGGTTGGAGAAGTGCCCAGTCAGCTCGGTGCCGCCGGCAATCAAGGCGGCCGTGGCGTCCGGGTGCGGAATGGCGATGGTGTATTTATCCAGGCGATTGAATTCCTTGTCGCCCCATTGCTTGGCCGCCGCGTATTGCAAAAACCGCGACTGCACGGAAACCCCCACGGCCGGCACGGCGATGCGGTCTTTTTCGGTGAAGTCGGCGATGGTCTTGACCTTGGGGTTGTTGCTGACCAGGTAGTACGGGAAGTTGCCCAGGGAGGCCACGGCCTTGACGTTCTGCTTGCCGTGGGTGCGGTCCCAGATGGTCAGCAGCGGGCCGACACCGGCGCCGGCAATGTCGATGGAGCCGGAGAGCAGCGCGTCATTGACCGCCGCGCCGCCGGACAACTGGGTCCAGTCGACCTTGATGTCGATACCTTGCTGCTTGCCGTATTTCTCGATCAGGTTCTGGTCGCGCACCACGTTGAGCAGCAGGTAAACGATGCCGAACTGCTCGGCAATGCGGATCTCGCCTTCGGCCTGGGCGACAGTCGGAGCAACCAGACTGCCGGCCAACAGGCTGACGCCAAGGCCCACGGTCGCGGCCAATCGTGCAAAGGGGGTTTTGCTGGACATGGTCATGCTCCTAATCAGAAGGGGGCGTCGCCCTGGATGGTGGTGCGAAACAGCTTGCGGCGCAGGTGGCTGGGGCAACCGGCGGCCAGGTGGATCAGCGAGCGGTTGTCCCAGAACACCAGGTCGTGGGGCTGCCAGCTATGGCGGTAGATGTTGTGCGGGTGGATGCTGTGGGCGAAGAGCTGGGCCAGCAGGTCGCGGCTTTCGTCTTCGGGCAGGCCGACGATACGGGTGGTGAAACCTTCACTGACGAACAGTGCCTTGCGGCCGTTTTCCGGGTGGGTGCGCACCACCGGGTGCACCACCTCGGCGACCTGGGCCAGTTGTTCGGGGGTCAGGGTTGGGCGCCAGTTGCCTTCGAATTTGGTTTCGCTGTAGCGCGCGGTGTAGGAATGCGCAGCGCTGCGGCCTGCCACGGCGCGGCGCAGGTGCCCGGGCAACTGGTCCCAGGCTTTGTGCATGTCGGCAAACAGGGTGTCACCGCCTTCGGCCGGCAGTTCCTGGGCATGGAGCATCGAGCCCAGGCTCGGCAGGTCCTTGTAGGACAGGTCCGAGTGCCAGAACTTGCCCGCATCGCCCAGGCCGATGGATTGGCCGTTCTCGATGATGTTGGAGACGATGAGGATTTCCGGGTGGTTGGCCAGCAGGAACTGTTTGAGCACATGGATCTGCAACACGCCGAAACGGCGGCTGAAGGCGATCTGTTGCTCGGGGGTGATGCGCTGGTCGCGGAACACCACCACATGGTGGTCCAAGTGCGCACGGTGGATGCGGGCGAAGTCCTGGTCGTTGACCGGGCGCGACAGGTCCAGGCCGATGATCTCGGCGCCTACGCTGCCGGGAAATGGGCGGATGTCGAAGGTTTGGGCGGTGGGCAAGGCGGCTGTGGCGGTGGACATGAGATCACTCCCTGGCAGTCAGGAGAGTGACTTTATAGATATAAGAATTTGAATTTAAATACCGTTAGAGAATAACTATATGGCCTTTTTGCGGTAGGGGATGGGGAATGGGGTGGGGTTGAGGGCCCCTTCGCGGGCAAGCCCGCTCCCACATTTTGACCGTGTACACCGATCCAATGTGGGAGCTGGCTTGCCTGCGATGAGGCCAGGCCGGGCAATCGAGATCAACGCTCCTGCAACGACTCCGCCCGGGCCTTGATAATGGGCTTGAGCAGGTAGCTGAGGATGGTTTTCTTGCCGGTGATGATATCGACCGAGGCGACCATGCCAGGGATGATGATCAGCGGCTTCTCATCAGTGCCCAGGTGGCTACGATCGGTGCGCAGGGTGATCATGTAGTAGGTGGTTTTCTTGTCTTCATCGGTGATGGTGTCGGCACCGATACGCTCCAGCTTGGCCTTGAGGCCGCCGTAGATGGTGTAGTCATAGGCGGTGAACTTGACCACGGCCTCTTGCCCCGGGTGCAGGAAGGCAATGTCTTGCGGGCGGATCTTGGCTTCCACCAGCAGGGTGTCGTCCAACGGTACGATTTCCACCATGTCGCTGCCCGGCTGGATGACCCCGCCAATGGTGTTGACCAGCAGTTGCTTGACGATCCCACGCACCGGCGAGGTGACCAGGGTCCGGCTCACTCGGTCTTCGAGGGCTTTGCCGGTGGCCTGGGCCTTGTTCAAGTCGGTGCGGGCTTCGTTGAGTTCGGTCAGGGCTTCGCTGCGGTATTTACCGCGGGTTTCGTCGATCTTGCGCTGCACTTCCTTGATCGCCGAGTCGGCGCGGGGGATGGCCAGGGTGGTGGCGTCCAGTTGGCCACGGGTTTCCATTTCTGCACGCTTGAGGCGCAGCACTTCCACTGGCGACACCGCACCCTGGGCGACCAGGGGCTCGGACATGTTGATTTCCTGGCGCTGCAACGACAGCTGGCTACGGTACTGGCCCTGCTTGGAGGTGTATTCGCGCATCTCCTGCTGGCGCTGGGTCAGTTGCTCTTGCAAGCCGCCGATTTCGTCCTTGAACTGCTGGCGCCGGCTTTCGTACAGCGACTGCTCGTTGATGGCCTGGGTGGGCGCCGCGGCCCGCACGTCTTCAGGGATGTTCAATGGCCGGTCTTCGACCTGGGCGTTCAAGCGTTCGATGCGCAGCAGCAGGGACAGGCGCTGGGCCTCGGTTTCCCCGGCGTTGGAGACAAAACGCGTGTCGTCCAGGCGAATCAGCGGCGCGCCGGCTTCGACGATCTGCCCTTCCTTGACGTACAACTCGGCGACGATGCCGCCTTCCAGGTTCTGGATCTTCTGCAGCTTGGAGGATGGAATGGCCTTGCCGTCCCCACGCGTCACTTCGTCGACCTGGGCAAAGCCGGCCCACAGCAACATGCACAGGAAAAACCCGATGATCCCCCAGATGGTCAGCCGCACCACGCGCGGGGCATCTTCGATCAGGGCCTTCTTGACCTCGGGCAGTGGCTGGCCATCCAGTGAATCGGAACCAATAAAGTAACGACGGACCGCGTCCTTGAATTTACGCAACACTGATCTGCCCCTTCTTCAACGCTTCCATCACGATGGCTTTCGGGCCATCCGCGAGGATCTGCCCACGGTCGATGACCAACAAACGGTCCACCAGGGACAGCAACGACGCACGGTGCGTCACCAGCACCACGGTCTTGTTGGCCACAACGGATTGCAGACGCTGTTTAAGGCGCTCCTCACCGGTGTTGTCCATGGCGCTGGTTGGTTCGTCCAGCAGCAGGATCGGCGGGTTGAGCAGCAGGGCACGCGCCAGGGCGACGTTTTGTCGCTGGCCGCCAGAGAGGTTCTGGCCACGCTCGCCCACTTGCAGCTCGTAGCCTTGCGGGTGCAGACGGGCAAATTCGTGGACACCCGCCAGTTCGGCGGCTTGCAGCACCACTTCATCTTCAACGTAGCGGGCGCCGGAGACCAGGTTGTCGCGCAGGGTGCCGGCCAGCAGTTGGATATCCTGGGGCACGTAGCCGACGTTGTGGCGCAGTTCGCTGACGTCGATCTGGCGAATGTCTACACCGTCTACCAGCAAGGCGCCGGAGTCGGGTTGGTAGAGGCCCACGATCAGTTTGGCCAGGGAGCTTTTACCCGAGCCGCTGCGCCCGATGATGCCGATCTTCTCGCCGGGCTTGATCACCAGGTTGATGTTCTTGAGCGCCATGTTCTGCTGGTTGGGGTAGGTGAAGTTCAGGCCCCGGCACTCGATGGCGCCTTGCAGGGTGCGGCGGCTCAAGGGGCGCTCTTCAAAGTTGCGCTCCTGGGGCAGCTCCATCATCTGGTCGGTGGAGACCATGGTGACTTTGGCCTGCTGGTAGCGGGTCATCAGGCCCGACAGCGACGCCAGGGGGCTGAGGGCGCGGCCACTGAGCATGTAGCAGGCAATCAGGCCGCCCATGCTGAGGTTGCCGGCGATGATCTGGTAGACGCCGAAGACAATCATGATCACACCCGCCAGTTGCTGGATCAGCAGGGTGATGTTCATCGACAGCCCAGAGAGCATTTTCACCCGCAGCTCAAGGCGGCTGAGGGTGCCAATGGTCTGTTCCCACTGGTACTGGCGCTCGCTTTCGGCGTTGTTGACCTTGACTGCGTCCAGCCCGGCCAGGGTTTCGATCAGGCTCGACTGGCGCTCGGAGGCCAGGGCCATGGTGCGTTCCATGGTGGCGACCAGTGGCTTTTGCAGCAGGTAGCCGATGCCCAGGGCAATCGGGAAGGCCAGCATGGGGATCCACACCAGGTGCCCGCCGAGGATGGCGATCACCAGGAAGATCAGCAGGGTGAACGGCAAGTCGATCAGGCTGGTGAGGGTCAGGGACGCGAGGAAGTCGCGCAGGCTCTGAAACTCGTGGATGTTCTGGGCGAAGCTGCCAACCCGCGCCGGGCGGTACTTCATCGACATGCCGACAATCCGCTCGAACAACGTGGCCGAGATGATCAGGTCGGTTTTCTTGCCGGCCAGGTCCAGGCACAGGCTGCGCAGGCTCTTGAGGACCAGGTCGAAGACATAGGCGATGAAAATACCGGTGGCCAGCACCCACAAGGTGGCGATGGCCTGGTTCGGCACCACGCGGTCGTAGACGTTCATCACGAACAACGGCGCGGCCATGGCAATCAGGTTGATCAGGAAACTGGCGGCGATGGCATCGGCGTAGAGCCAGCGCGAACGCTTGAGGGTGTCGCGAAACCACGAGCGGGCCCGGGGGATCAGGGTGCCGTGGCTGACATCGAATTTGTGCTGGGGCTGGGCGAAGAACACTTTACCGATGTAGTCATCGGCCAAGGCTTCACGCTTGACGATGGTTTCACCGCCATCGCTTTCGCTGAGCAGCACCTGGGCCTCGTCTTCACCCTGCCAGCCAAGCAGCACGGCACTGCGGCCGTCCTTGAGCAACAGCAGCGCCGGCATGGCAATCGCGGGAATCGAATCGAGCTTGCGTTGCAGCAGACGCCCTTGCAAACCGGCGCGGGCGGCGGCCCGGGCCAGCAAATCGGCAGTCAGTTGCTGCGATGGCAATGGCAGACCGGTGGTCAGCATCGCCGCACTGGCGGGCTTCTGGTGCAGGGCGCAGAGCGCCAACAACCCGTCGAGTAACGGGTCGTCGTGCAATGTGCGTGGATCATGACTGAGATGGACTCGACTAACTTCTGATTCCACGCGGGCTCTCTCAACTAACGGATAGGTCTATAAGGAATAGCTCAATTCATCCCCGGCAGTTGAACTTTCGGCTTCACGTCGTTCTGTACGACGGAGGCCATCGGTGCGACCACTCCCTGGCTCTTGAGCAACTCGCCCATGGTCGCCTTGATTCGGTACTGAGTAAATAACTGAACGTTTTTTATATCTTCCAGACGACGCGAAGCGGTGAACAACTCGTTTTCACTGTCGAGCAAGTCGAGCAGGGTCCGCTCGCCCAGGGTGAATTGCTTCTGATAGGCCGTGCGCACACTGGTGCTGTGATCGACGTATTGCTGAGCGATCGGCACCTGGGCGTTGGCGTTGTTCAAGGCGTTCCAGGCCAGGCCCAGCTCTTCGTTCAGCACGCGCAGAGCATTGTTGCGGATATCCAAGGCCTGATTGGACTGATAGGACTTGGACTCCAGATCGGCCTTGTTGCTGCCACCGGCGAACAGGTTGAAACGCATGCGGACCATGGCTTCCCAACCGTTGCTGTGGGAAGGCTGACCACTGATATTATTGTCGGCATTCGTGCCCAGTTCGGCATCGAAACGTGGGTAGAAGGCAGATTTGGCGGCTTCATACTGCTTTTCGGCGGCGACGATATCGGACTCGGCCGAACGCAGGATCGGGCTGTTGTCGAGCATCTGGCGGCGCGCTTCGTTCAGGTCGGCGGGCAGCATGGCAAGGCCACCCGGACGCTCCAGTTGGTCGGGCATCTGGCCAACGGCGCTGAAGTAATTGGTCTGGGCGTCGGCCAGGTTGGTCTGCTCGGTAATCAGGTTGTTGCGGGCCTGGGCCAGACGGGCTTCGGCCTGGTCCAGGTCAGCGCCGCTGCCCACGCCACGCTGGGCGCGCAGCTTGATCTGGTCGTAGATACGCTCGTGGTTACGCAGATTGTCTTCGGCCAGGCGTACAAACTCGCGACGGGTCAGCACATCCAGGTAAACCTGGGCGACGGTCAATGCCGTGCGCTCGGAAGTGCCGAGCAACGAGTAGGCACGGGAATTGACGGTGGCTTGTTGACGCCCGACTTCGTTGGAGGTGGCAAAACCGTCAAAAATCATTTGCTGCAAACGCAGGCTAGACTCACCACGGCTCAGAGTATCCCAATCCTTGGAGCTGCCACGGGAAGCATTGTTGGCACGGGTCGTGGAATTATCAGTGCCTTCACGGCCATAACCCGCCAAAGCATCCACCCGCGGCAGGTAACCGCCCTGGGCCGCCTTCAATTGGTAGTCGGCAGACAGGCGGCTATTCACCCCGGCCTGGATTTCCGGATGCACATCCAACGCTTGCTGCATTGCTTGCGGCAAGGTTTGAGCTTGTACAAAGCTGGTAGCGAGGACGAACGGTATTGCCTTGAGCAGGTGCAGACGCATTTAGGAATTCCCCAGGACTTCTTGTCTCAAGTCACAGCAGATCAGGCCGCTGTGTCGGAAAATGGCAACCGTAATGACCGTACGTCGGAAAGTTCAAAAGCGGAACTGGTTCACACATGTAGGACGGTTCGCCGCGCAAATATCAATGTGACATTAGTGGAGCGATTGTTTAGGATGGCGCCAAGAAGGTCAATAGTTTGGCATAAAGTTAATTGCGAAATAAAGAAGCCAAAATATTGACGAAACAATCGTCAAATTTCAAAGCACCTCCAACCTGGCGTCTAACTAGTGGCCAGGCCTATGGAAGTCACCCGAACGGATCGCCGGAGAAATCTTCATGAGCAGTGTTGTTGCCATCGTCAAAAGCATTGTTGGCCAGGTTTTTGTTATTTCTCCGGAAGGGGCGCGGCGTGTACTCGTTGAAGGTGACCGCCTGTTCGCGGGCGACCAAGTCGACACCGGTATGTCGGGCGCCATCAGCCTGGAGCTGGCCGATGGTCGCATTCTGGACCTGGGCCGCGATACCCAGTGGAGCGCCGCGACACCGGACTCCAGCACCGACCTGGCCGCAGCGACCGCCCAGGCCGCGCCGTCAGTTGCCGAGCTGCAACAAGCCATTGCGGCCGGCGCTGACCCGACAACCGACCTGGAAGCCACCGCCGCCGGCGCAAATGCTCCCGGTACGGGCGCTGCGGGGGGCGGTCACAGCTTTGTCCTGCTGGATGCGACTGCGGGCAGCGTTGCGCCGCAGATTGGCTTCCCGACTGGCGGCCTGGGCTTTGCCACTTCGCCCCTGACCCAAGACATCGGAGGGCTGGGCACCAATGCAGGCCTGGTCCAACAGGCGGCCACCCTGACGCTGAGCGCAACCCCGACGATCACCGAAGCCGGTGGCGTGCTGACCTATACCGCCACCGTGACCCAGGCATCGAGCGGCGACCTGAATGTGACCCTGTCCAACGGTTCAGTGATCACCATCCCCGCCGGCCAGTTGACCGGCTCCGTCAATGTACCCTTGGCGCCCAACGACAGCCCGTACATCGACCCGGGCCAGATCACCGTCACCATCACCGGCACCACTGGCGGCGCCAACCTGATCGTGACCACCGACCCAACACCGGCCGTGACCCAGATCACCGACACCATCGACACCACCACGGTAACCCTGACAGCAGGCGAAACGGTGACCGAAGGCGGTCCGATCACCTACACCGCCACCTTGACCAACCCGGCGCAGACCCCGGTCACCATCACCTTGAGCAACGGCTCGGTGATCACTATCGAACCGGGCAAGTCCACGGGCACCGTGGTGGTCGAAACCCCGGCCAACGACGTCTACAACAATGGCAGCACGGTCAGCACCACGATTACCGGGGCAACCGGGGGCAACTTTGAAAACCTGGTGCCCGACACCACGCCAGCCGTCACCACGATTACCGACTCGCTCGACGACACCGGCCTGACCCTCACCGCCACCAACACGGTGACCGAGGGCGGCCAGATCACCTACACCGCGACCTTGACCAACCCGGCGCAAACCCCGCTGACGGTCACCCTGTCCAACGGTTCGGTGATCACCATCAAGGCCGGCGAATCCGTGGGCACCGTGGTGGTCGACACCCCGGCCAATGACGTCTACGTCAACGGCAGCACGGTCACCACGACCATCACCGGGACCACCGGCGGCAATTTTGAAAACCTGGTGCCCAACCCGGCGCCAGCCGTCACCACCATCACCGACTCGGTCGACACCACCACCGTGACGCTGACCGCACCGGGCGATGTCAGCGAAGGCGGCCAGATCACCTACACCGCCACGCTCTCCAATAAGGCGGAGACTGACGTTACGCTGAAGCTGGATAACGGTTCGACCATCATTATCAAGGCGGGCGAAACCATTGGTTCGGTCACGGTCGATGCTCCGGGCGATGACGTGTTTGTCGATAAGAGCACGCAAACCGTCAAGATCACCGAGACAACCGGCGGCAACTTCGAAAAACTGGAAGTGGCGGGCGATGGGGCAACCACCACCGTCAACGACACGCTCGACAAGGTCGATGTGGTCCTGACCGCGACGACCACCGTGGGCGAAGGCGGTACTATCGTCTACACCGCGTCGCTGGTGGACAAGGCTGGCAACCCCGTGACCAATGCCACCAATCCGCTGACCGTGACGCTGGACAATGGCCAGACCATTACTATCGGCGTCGGCCAATCCGCCGGCACCACCACCACGGTTGCGCCGAACGATGTGTATGAAGGCAACCAGACCGTCACCACCGCCATCACCCAGGTGACCGGCGGCGCGCATTTCGAGAACCTGGTGCCAGGCACTACGCCGGTCAACACCACCGTAACCGACACCCCCGGCACCACCGACACCACCACCGTCACCCTGACCGCGCCAGGCGAGGCCAACGAAGGCGGGACCATTACCTACACCGCGACCTTGAGCAACAAGGCCGGCAGCGACCTGACCCTGACCCTGAGCAACGGTGACGTCATCACCATCGCCAAGGGCGAGACAACCGGCCAGGTGACCTCCAAGGCACCGGGCGACGACGTCTTCAAAGACGCAGGTCCGATCAACGTCACGATCAATCCAGACTTCGTGGGCGGTGGTTTCGAGAAGCTGGATATCGCACCGGGTGGGGCGACAACGCAGATCAACGACACCATCGACAAGGTTGATGTGGTTCTGACGGCGACCAAAACCGTGGGTGAAGGCGGCGAGATTGTCTACACCGCCACGCTTGTGGATAAAAACGGCGCACCGGTGCTGAACACCACCGGCCCTGTGACTGTGACGCTGGATAACAACCAGGTCATCACCATCGGCGTGAACCAGTCGAGCGGTACTGTTTCGGTTGTGGCGCCGGATGACGTGTACAAAGGCGACCAGACTGTTACTACCGGCATCAAGGAAGTAACTGGCGGCGAGCACTTTGAAAACCTGGTTCCGGGTACCGATAAAGTCACTACCGTTGTGACGGATACACCGGGTACCGATAACACCACCACTGTGACTTTGACGGCTCCGTCGGAAGTGAGTGAAGGCGGCAAGATCACCTACACCGCTACGCTTTCTAATAAAGCGGATACCGACGTCACCCTGACGCTCGATAACAAGCAAACCATCACCATCAAAGCTGGCGAAACTGTCGGTACCGTGACGGTGGATGCCCCTGGCGATGACGTGTTCATCGACAAGTCTTCGCAAACCGTCCAGATCACCGACACCGCCGGCGGTAACTTCGAGAAGCTCGTGGTGGCTGGCAATGGCGCGACTACCACGATCAACGACACCAAACCGTCCAGATCACCGACACCGCCGGCGGTAACTTCGAGAAGCTCGTGGTGGCTGGCAATGGCGCGACTACCACGATCAACGACACCATCGACAAGGTTGATGTGGTCCTGACCGCGACCAAAACCGTGGGCGAAGGCGGCCAGATCGTCTACACCGCCACGCTTGTGGATAAAAACGGCACACCGGTGCTGAAAAAAACCGTGGGCGAAGGCGGCCAGATCGTCTACACCGCCACGCTTGTGGATAAAAACGGCACACCGGTGCTGAACACCACTGGCCCGTTGACTATCACTCTGGATAACAAGCAGGTCATCACCATCGGTGTGGACCAATCGAGCGGCACTGTTTCGGTTGTGGCCCCGGATGATGTGTACAAAGGCGATCAAACCGTTACTACCGGAGTCATCACCATCGGTGTGGACCAATCGAGCGGCACTGTTTCGGTTGTGGCCCCGGATGATGTGTACAAAGGCGATCAAACCGTTACTACCGGTATTAAAGAAGTTACCGGTGGCGAGCACTTTGAAAACCTGGTTCCGGGTACTGACAAGGTCACCACGACTGTTACTGATACCCCAGGTACCGATAACACCACGACTGTGACTTTGACGGCTCCGTCTGAAGTGAGTGAGGGTGGAAAAATCACCTACACCGCTACGCTTTCTAATAAAGCGGATACCGACGTCACCCTGACACTCGATAACAAGCAAACCATCACCATCAAGGCCGGTGAAACCGTCGGTACCGTGACTTTCTAATAAAGCGGATACCGACGTCACCCTGACACTCGATAACAAGCAAACCATCACCATCAAGGCCGGTGAAACCGTCGGTACCGTGACGGTGGACGCTCCAGGCGATGACGTATTCATCGACAAGAGCACCCAGACTGTCCAGATCACCGACACCGCAGACACCGCCGGCGGTAACTTCGAGAAGCTCGTGGTGGCTGGCAATGGTGCGACTACCACGATCAACGACACCATCGACAAAGTCGATGTGGTGCTGACCGCAACCAAAACCGTGGGCGAAGGCGGCCAGATCGTCTACACCGCCACGCTTGTGGATAAAAACGGCACACCGGTGCTGAACACCACCGGCCCGCTGACGATCACTCTGGATAACAAACAAGTCATCACCATCGGTGTAGACCAATCGAGCGGCACTGTTTCGGTTGTGGCCCCGGATGACGTGTACAAAGGCGACCAGACTGTTACTACCGGCATCAAGGAAGTCACCGGCGGCGAGCACTTTGAAAACCTGGTTCCGGGTACCGATAAAGTCCCCACCGTCGTGACGGATACCCCGAGCACCGATAACACCACCCCCGTCACCCTGACCGCGCCAAGCGCCGTCAACGAAGGCGGCAAGATCACCTACACCGCCACCTTGAGCAACAAGGCTGACACCGACGTCACCTTGACCCTCGATAACAAACAAACCATCACCATCAAGGCCGGCGAAACTGTCGGTACCGTGACAGTTGACGCCCCAGGCGATGACGTGTTCATCGACAAGAGCACCCAGACCGTCAAGATCACCGACACCGCCGGCGGCAACTTCGAGAAGCTCGTGGTGGCTGGCAATGGTGCGACTACCACCATCAACGACACTATCGACAAGGTCGATGTGGTGCTGACGGCCACTAAAACCGTGGGCGAAGGCGGCGCAATTGTCTACACCGCCACGCTTGTGGATAAGAACGGCGTACCGGTGCTGAACACCACTGGCCCGTTGACTATCACCCTGGATAACAAACAAGTCATCACCATCGGTGTGGACCAATCGAGCGGTACTGTTTCGGTTGTAGCNGTGTACAAAGGCGACCAGACTGTTACTACCGGCATCAAGGAAGTAACTGGCGGCGAGCACTTTGAAAACCTGGTCCCAGGTACCGATAAAGTCACTACCGTTGTGACGGATACACCGGGCACCGATAACACCACCACCGTCACCCTGACCGCGCCAAGCGCCGTCAACGAAGGCGGCAAGATCAC
>NZ_LKBY01000116.1:0-56480 GCF_002699915.1 Pseudomonas sp. ICMP 8385
CTCGTCGAATTGATTGTTTTTTGATCATTTGGCGAGTTTAAAAGTTGCGCTAGGTGGTATGCCGGGGAAATACATGGCTACTTCAGACCATCCTTAAGGGGCCGCAGCGTGGCGGCCATAACAATCTGTCGGTATCGGTATCCAGAGTACGAAACTTCAAGTCATTAGAAGTGCTGTGCCCGGCTTGGTTTGTCTGCGTGTATGTACTCTTCCTATAAAAAGCTGCAGGGCGAATCGCCTTGCCGAATAACTGTCGTCCAGGGAAACAATAAAATGGCTACGATTATTAAGGAAGTCGATATACCACTCATGTTGGACAGTGAAGTGGTTGCCACTTTCATTTCATTCGATGAATTGAAAGATCCTGTTGAACATATTGCTATTCGGTTGGGTGGGTTCAAGGCGGGCGGTCATAAATTACCGTTGGTTCGGTTGCATTCCGAGTGTTTGACCGGCGATATCTTTCACTCCATGAAGTGCGACTGTGGCGATCAACTTTCCGAGTCGCTGCGCCTGATTAACGAAGTGGGTGGGTATTTGATTTACCTGCGCCAGGAAGGGCGAGGCATCGGTTTATATAAAAAGCTCGAAGCCTATGCATTGCAGCAGCATTCAGGTGTGGACACCTACGAAGCCAATAATATGCTCGGCTTCGCCGATGATTTGCGCGATTACTTTGATGCGGCACAGATGCTCAAGGCATTGGGCTGCCCGAAGATAATCCTGTTGACGAATAACCCGGAAAAAGAACTGCAGTTGAGAAACCTGGGTATTGAAATTACCGAGGTCAAGTCTACGTCCATGCATATTGGCAAACATAATGCGGGATATATAAAAGCAAAAATAGAAGTCACCCATCACCAGTTCACTGCACAGGCGGAGGTTTCTCAATGATTCAGCATCAGGCACCTATCAGCGGTCTCTCATTGTTTGGGCAGCAGTACATTGCAACGGCAGGCTACGATAACCAGATTATTTTGTGGAATGCCCAAACACGCCAACCCTTGCAGCGCGGCTGGCATGATCACTTGGCCAACTATTGCGACTTTTCCCCGGACGGCAGCCTGTTGGTGACGGCCAGCAGTGATGGGTCGACCCGTCTATGGAGCGTGCCTGAGTTCAAGTTGCAATGTGTCATGACCAGCCACAGCGATGACGTCATGCAGGCCAAGTTCTCGCCGGATGGTGAAAAAATAGCCAGTTGCTCTTACGACAGCAGTTTGTCGGTGCACCATAAAAACGGCAACTTCATCTGCAAGATGCAGGGGCATAGCGGCCTGGTAGAGAGTTTCGACTGGACAGCCGACAGCCAGCAGCTATTGTCCTGCGGCACCGATGGAACCATTCGTGCCTGGGATGCGGCCACAGGGGAGTGCCTGGCGATCAAGGAGACCGAAGGTCACGATATGGATGCCCTGGTGACCCTCTCGGCCGGGGTTTTTATCGTTGGCAATAACGACGGCGAACTCCAGGTCATCAGTGGCAATACGGTGTTAAGTACCTACAAGGGGCACCGTTCCAGCGTCAAGAAGCTGGTGAAGTCAAAGTTCGACAATAGCCTGCTGAGCCTGGGGTATGACGGGGTCGCGGTGTTGTGGTCGATCGAAGGCCACACCTTGGTGGAGTGGAAGCGTTCGGAGTATCCGAAGGAAATCTGGGCGCGCTCGGCGGAGTTTCAGAGCCGCGACAAAATCTATTTCGCAACGTTTGGCTCGACGTTCGCCATTTGGGATATCGCCCGCAACCATTGGGACCTCGAGGGTTTTGTGCCCTCGGCCAGCTTGAACTCAGTGTATGCGGCAGACGGGGTTGTCTACAGTATTGGCGATGCCGGTCTGTTGAAGGCCGATGGCAAAGACATGGGCGGGCCGCAATCGCTGTGCAACTTTGTGCTGAAAAGCGGACCGGTCCTGGTGTGCGGCGGGCAGACCGGACAAGTGTTCGATGTCCTGAAAAACCGAGTTGCCTATGCCCACCACGCGCCCCTCAACTGTGGGGTGAACTTTGAGCTCGACGGTGAACAACGCCTGGCTGTGGGCAGTTATTCCGGCGATATCATCATCTTCAAGATCAATGACCGACACCTGGAGTTTGTGTCTTGCCACAAGATTCATGAAAACGCGATCAAGGGTATTTCGCTGCATGGCAACTGCCTGTACACCGGGTGTGCCGATGGTGAGATCGGGGTCACGGATATCCGCACTTACGAGGTGGTCAACAAGATCACCCATGCCCATGAAGGCATCTTGAATGACCTCTGCTCTTATGCGCACGGGGTTGCCACGGTGTCCCGGGACCTGACCCTGAAGTTATGGGGGGAGCCGAGGGCGACGATTCCCAGCCGGCATACCCACTCTATCAAGTGCATTGCGTCCAACAGCGACGGCAACTTTATCGCCACCGGCAGTTATGGCGGCACCGTCGATATTTATGACTGCACGGCCGGGCAATGGCTGGGCAATGTGCGCAAAGTCAGTGCGGCGGGTATTTCTTCCCTGACCTGGGATGACGCCAAACAGCGCTTCCTGGCGTCGTCCTATGACGGTCGTATTTATGCCGTCGAGCTTGGCTGACCTTCAACTTTCAGCGTGGACTTACAACCATGAATGCACGAGAAAAAGTAGTTGTCGCAGAAAAGTGTACGGTGACCTCGCCACTCGATCCCTGTGAGCAACCTGCGGCTTATCAACCTCAAACCGGATTGCTCGAAACGTTGGCGCGGATGAGCCGTTTTTGCGAAACGCCAGAGGCGGCGGCGTTACTGCGCAGCTTTGAGGCAGCGACAGACTTGTCCCGGCGCTTGCAATTGGGCATGGAGCTAGCGATCAAGGGCGACCCGAGGATCGTCGGTGGTGCGCTGAACCATTTGGTGGCGATTCCCGCAGGCGAGGCCCGTATTGGTATCGACGAATCGCAAATCGATGCCGTGGTGCGTGAATATGCCGATGTGGGGGTTATTCGCGACTGGATTCTCAAGGAAGTACCCCGGCATACGGTGTCCCTGGCGGGCTTCAATATTTCAAAGTATCCGGTGACCAACCTGGAATACCTGGCGTTTTTACAGGATTGCCCCCATGCCGAAGTGCCTACGTCCTGGCCTTTGCGGGCATTTCCTCTGCACTACGCCAACCATCCGGTGTATTCGGTCAGCGCGAGCGCGGCGGATGCGTTCTGCACCTGGCTGTCGGCCAGGACCGGCCGGACCGTGCGCCTGCCTGACGAGGCGCAATGGGAATACGCCGCCGGTGCCGGGAGGTTTGAATACCCGTGGGGCAATGAGGCCCGGACCGAAAACGCCAATACCGCCGAGCTTGGGTTGTTGGCCACCACGCCGGTCGGCGTTTTCCCACAGGGTGCATCGCCGTTCGGCCTGATGGACATGGGGGGTAACGTCGAGGAATACACGTCGAATGATTATGACGCGTACCCCAATGGTCCTTTTGTCATGGACGATTTGATCTCTGAGAACCGGCCGACCTATCGAATCACCCGGGGCGGTTGCTTTGGGCGTTTTGCCGATCTTTGCCGGGTGTCCAGGCGGCACGGGCTGAGCATTACCCCCTATGCCTCGCTGTATGCCGTGGGCTTCCGGGTGGTTGCCGAGTGAGACAGCCAGCGTCCATGCCCCAGGACTGGTGGCGGTTGAGCAAAGAGATCAACAGCCAGGCCATGCACACCATGTTGTCGTTCAGTGCCCTGATGGTCGCGAATGCAATCGACATGGTGTTCATTGCCCACCTCGGTCATGAACCACTGACGGCAGCGAGTCTGGCCAGCCCTTTTATGTGGCTGATGAACACGATCGCCATGGGCATTGCCCTGGCGATCAGTGTGCATGTGTCCAAAGGGCAGGAAAGGGGCGGGGGCAACACGGTCATCGATGTGTTGCTGCCAGGCCTGCTGATGGGCGCCGCGGTCTATGGCGTGGTGCTGGTGGGCGTCGGCCTGAACCTTGAGGCCGTACTGGGTGCGATGGGGGCGGCACCACCGGTTTATGAGCAAAGTGAAGGTTATTTAAGGACATGGCTGTACGGCTTCATCATTACCCTCACGTTTGCCATTTCCACGGCGTATTTGCGGGGGCTGTCGTTATTCAAGACCCAGGCCGTGGTGGTCGCGGTGGTATGCCTGATGAACATCGTGCTCGATCCCCTGCTGATGTTTGGCGTGGGCGGTTTTGCCGGCTTCGGCCTGGTGGGTTCGGTGTATGCCGCCTGGCTGGCACAGGCCGGTGGGGCGCTGGTGTGCATCTACTTTGGCGTCAGGCATACCCGGGTCAGCGGCCCCGGCAAGCTGCGGGTGGGCCAGATGCTCAAGGCGGCGGGGAACATTTCCCGACTGGCCTGGGTGACCAGTTCCACGGCGACCTTCTGGCCGATCTCTGGAATCGTGGCCACTTATCTGATCTCGAAACTGGGGGATGCAGAAGTGGCAACCATGGGGGTTATTTCCAAGTTGCAGCCGCTGATCATGATTCCCGTCTGGGGGGTGTCTGCGGTTACCACCGTGTTGTTGAGCAAGGCATTTGTTCAACAGCGTCATGACCAGGTGGGGATGATTTTCAAGTCCGGCTATGTCCTGGTGTTGATGTGGCAAACCGTCGTGGCCCTGCCGTTCATTGTCTTTGCCCAGCCGGTGGCGCGCTTTATGTTGGGTGGCTATGACGACGCGCTGCCCTTTGTGGTGACGTACTTGATGATCATCCCGATCACGGTATTCGGCCGGGGCATGCTGTACCTGGCTGTCCATGGGTTGCCAGCGATTGAAAGAGCCCGGACCGCCATGGCGGTTGACGCGCTGTACGTCCTGGTGCTCCACACCGGCTGCTATTGGCTGGGCTATCTGTTTAACGATTTCAATCTGGCGCTGCTGATGTTGCTGGCCTTGAACCTGCTGGGAGGCGTACTGGCTGTGTGGGTGTCCCAGCGCGCCCGGCGCACGCAACAGTGGCCACTGGAAACTATTTGATATTTACCGACGGGGGCAACTATGGAAGTGCTGATTATTGCGGGCAGCCCAAGAATGGATTCGCAAAGTTTAAGGGTCAGTAGAATCCTGGAAAACTATCTGCGGGACTATTCGGTATTGACACCGACCGTCCTGAACCTGGCAGCACAGCCCACCGGCCCGCAGCGTGATGAACTTGCCAGCCGGGCCGAGGCTTTCATTGTTGTAGTACCGGAACATTCGGGTATGGCCCCACCGGTATTGAAGGAGTTCTTTGTTTCCAGCGAGTACCCGGTATTGGCACACAAGCCGGCCTTGATTGTTTCAATCTCCAGCGGCATGGGGGGGAGTTACCCGGTACTGGATCTACGGGCGACGACTTATAAAAACACCAAGATCTGCTACATGCCGGATCACCTCATTATTCGCGAGGTTGAGGACTTTGGCCCGGATATGAGCAGCCGTGCCTATGCCGGCCTGGGCAAGCGTATCAGTGCCTGTGTCCACATGCTGGAGTTATACGCACGCCAACTGTCGGCTGTTCGTGCCGACCTGTTGGGGGTGGGGGCGGCGATCACTTACGGCATGTAATCCTTATTGGGCGGGGCGACGATGAAACCACAAGAACTTCACCAGTTAGTGTTTAACTTCAGGGCGGCACGTGCCGTCATGTTTGCGGTACAGGCTGGCCTGTTCGAGGAACTGTGCCAGGAAGATCTGACGCTGGATGAACTGGTTGGCCGGCTGGAACTGCATCGTGTCTCTACAACGATCCTTGTGGAAACACTGGTGCAACTCAATGTCCTGAACAAACAAGGCCTGCGCTATCGCGTCGCGCAGGACCTTCGGGCCACGCTGCGTCGGGATACCGAGGGGTCGATCGCCAATTTGCTGTTGCTGGACGCCAATCATTGGTCGAACTGGTCGGTGGCAGAGGATTTCTTCCGTCCAGGGCAGGACACGGCGTTTGCCTATGACCGCCAGAGCAACTTTGCGGCGGCCATGCAACAGGGGGTCGGCGATATGAATGTGCGCTTGGCCCAAGTACTGCTCGCCCACGAACCGCGGCATATCGTGGATGTGGGCAGCGGCCCGGGGTTGTTGATTGAGCAGTTACTGGCAAGCGCGACAGATCTCACATACACGCTGGTGGATTTTGCGAACACCCTGGAAATCGCCAAGGGCAACCTGAGTGACTACAAACACTTCGATGTGAACTTCCTGGCCCATGACATTGTGCTCGGCAAGTTGGAGGTGGAGGCTGACTGTATTGTCACTTCGCGCCTGTTGATGGGGTTTGACGAGCCCGAGGCGAAACAGATTCTGGCGAATATGTGCCATGGCCTGGCACGTGATGGCGTGCTGGTGATCAATGAGTTCGATACCCAGACGAAAGTGGGAGCATTGATGTCGCTGGACATGCTGGTTAATTGCGGCGCGAGAGTTTATGGCCGGGAACAACTTGCACAATGCCTGGATGAATTGGGTTTTGAAATAGTTTCAGAGCAAGCCACTACGGTCTTCACCCGCGCATTGTCTGCCAAAAGGAAAGGGATATGAGTCAAGCGAAACTTGGAAAGACCCCCCAGGCGTTTGTCGATCAAATCTATGAGGGGCTTGAAGTCATCGACGAAGTGTTCAGCGCCAATGGGCTCGAATATTGCCTGGCGGCGGGTACTTTGTTGGGGGCCGTGCGGCATACCGGCTTGATCCCTTGGGATGATGACGCGGATCTCTATATTCTTGAGGCCGACACCGAAAAGTTCTTTGCTCTGGCGCCGCAATTTGCAGAGCGGGGTTATCGCCTCAGTCAACAACCCTGGGAACTGTGGGGCGGGTACAAGGTGTTTTCGACGGCGGGTATCTCCATGCCGCAAGAGAATAATCGCGATTACTTATATCCCTCGGTGGATATCTTTCCATTGTCCGAACTGGATGGGCAACTTCGTTATACCAGCCCCCTGGCCTTGGCAAATTGGCCCCGTGAGTACCTGAGCGTGGAAGATTGGCACTCCCGAGGCGCTACACGGTTTGGACACCTCGACTTGCCAGCCCCTGAAGCGCTGGCCTCCAGGCGTTACTTGGAGCGGGCGTATGGAAGTGAATGGAATAGCCATGCGGCCAAAGGGTTTGATCATCGGTATGAAGTGGACCTGGATGCCGAGAAAGTGACCCTGAGTGACTTCCGGTGTGCGGTAAAAACCCGGGCCTGAATCCAGGCTATCTTTGTTGATAGTCCTGACCGTAGTTTGCTTGCAGGATGTCAACAGTTCAGTACTTCGCTTTTGCTCTGCAATAGGTGAACTATCATGAAAAAAGCTATTGTCCTTGCCGCAGGCATGGGGTCTCGTCTTGGACGGGCCTCTGACTCTATTCCCAAGCCACTGACCGAAGTCAATGGTCTTAGTATCCTGGCTAATGCACTCAATATTCTTGTTGAAGCGGGTTATCAGGAAGTTGTTGTAGTGATCGGTTATAAAGGCATAAAGATACAAGCCAGTGTCGCAGCGCTGGAACTACCGGTGACGGTGCGATTTATCGAAAACACGCAATGGGCCACGACCAATAACCTGTATTCGTTGTTTCTGGCCTCCCATGAACTGGCAGGCGAAGAGGGGGTCACGTTGCTGGAGGGTGATATCTTCTTTCGGCCTTCGGTGATCACGGCATTGGACGCACGCAGCGCCGGCGAATGCCTGGCGGTGGTGTCACCGCTCACGCCCCTGATGGAAGGCACCTTTGCCGAAGTGGATGCCCATGGGTTGATCCGCCAGTTTGGCAGCAGCAAAAGTGATGATCATCTGACCGCCGCCAGGCCACTTAAGACGGCCAATCTCTATTATTTGTCGGCCGACTTTTGCAAAAACTATTTAATCGGCGAACTTGCCCGAAATGTAAAAAATGGTCGAGTGAATGATTACTACGAAGTGACCTTTAAAACCGCATGTGCGCAAGGCGTGGGGTTCAGGGCCATTGAAGTAGATCCAGGCACCTGGATTGAAATAGATAACTTGTATGACCTGCGTATCGCGTCCTATCAGTTTTCCGAGCACAAGCATGCGCTGCTTTCCAGCCAGCATGGGGGCTATTGGCGTTTTCCGGTGACCGACCACGCCCTGATCTATAACTTGCACTTTCCGCCTGTGGGCCTGAAGAAGCTGATGGTTGATCGCTTTGCTGATATTGCCCTCAACTATCCGGCCTCGTCAGGTGCAAGTCTGCCGCTTTTGTCGGACTTCCTCGGGGTGCCTGCCGACAACCTGGTGATTGCCAATGGCGTCTCGGAAATCATTCGCCTGTTGCCCAGGATTTTTTCCGGCAATGTGCTGGTGTTCGAGCCGTCGTTCAACGAGTTCGCCAATGCCTTCCCCGTGGAGCGTGTCACGACGATCAGGCTGGCTGCACACAATCAGTTTGCGCTGAATATCGAGCAGACGCTGCGCGTTATCGAACAGCAGCAGCCGGAGGCGATTGTGCTGGTGACGCCGAATAATCCCACAGGCTGTCTGATTTCCAGGGACACGATCCTGGAACTCTACAGACGTACCCAGGATCAGGCGCCTTATCTGATTGTGGACGAGTCATTTCTCGATTTTGCCGGCGATGCACGGGATCAATCGTTGCTCCATGACCTTCTGGCTTGGCCAAGAGTCATTGTGCTGCGAAGCATGAGCAAAACCTTCGGTATTGGCGGCCTACGGCTGGGTTACGCGGCGAGTGCGGACCAGGACTGGCTGAACGCGCTACGCAAGGAGCTGCCGATCTGGAACATCAATGGTTTTGCCGAGGAGTTCATGCTCAACCTGCCGCAATATCGTAAAGAGTATGCCGCCAGTTGCGCCCAGGTGCGGCGCGAGACGGATGGGCTGGTTGCGCAGCTGCGTGAAATCGAGGCCCTCGAGGTGTTCGCTACCGCCAGCAATTTTGTGTTGTGCCGGTTGAAGCCGGGCTACCCATCGGCCCCGGAACTGGCGGCATTACTGGTTGATGACTTCAGTATTTTCATCAAGGAATGCAGCGGCAAAGTGATGGATGACGCCGACCGATACCTGCGCATCTCCTCCAGGAATCGCGAGCAGAACGACAGGCTGGTGGACGCGTTGAAACACGTATTGCTTTTGGACGACTACACGCCGTCCCTTGGCCCCTGTGTCGGCCTGTCCCGCCTGCCCCTCAGCCAAGATGCAGCGCTCAGCGAGTGAGGAACCCATGAACCCGATTGACTGTATGCAAAGGGCAATTGAACTGGCGCAGCTGGGCCTGTATTCCACCAGCCCCAATCCTCGGGTCGGCTGCGTGATTGTCAATCAGGGGCGCATTGTCGGCGAGGGCTGGCATGTCAGGGCCGGGCACGCCCATGCTGAAGTGCATGCGCTGCGCCAGGCGGGCGCCGCTGCTGCCGGGGCGACGGCCTATGTGACGCTGGAGCCTTGCTGCCACTTCGGCTCCACGCCGCCCTGTGTCGATGCCCTGATCAACGCCGGGGTGAAACAGGTGGTGATCGCCATGGTCGACCCTAACCCGCAGGTCGCAGGCCAGGGTGTCAGGCGCCTGCGTGCTGCTGGCATCAGCGTCGCATTCGGCCTGCTGGAGCAACAGGCCCGGCAGCTCAATCGAGGGTTTATCAAACGCATGGTCACCGGCCTGCCGCTGGTGCGGGTGAAAATGGGCATCAGCCTGGATGGCCGAACCGCCATGCACAGCGGTGAAAGCCAGTGGATCACAGGGCCGGTGGCGCGGGCAGAAACCCAGCGCCTACGGGCGCAGTCGAGTGCCGTTATCACCGGCGCCGACACGGCCCTGCGGGACCAGGCGCGACTGACGGTGCGCAAGGCCGAGTTGCAACTGGAAGAGTCCCAGGCCTGCCTGGCCATGGAACGCCCACCCCTGCGCGTGCTGATCGACAGCCAAAGGCGAGTGCCCCATGACGCCGCCTTTTTTAGCGCCGGCCCGGCGTTGGTGGCAACCACCTCGATCTCACTGACTGATCCGGGCGAGGGCCAGGAGTTACTGATGTTTGATGCGGTCGACGGGCAGGTGCCGCTTGAAGCATTGCTCAAGACCTTGGCAAGCCGTGGCGCAAATGAGGTGCTGATCGAAGCCGGTTCGCGGCTGGTGGCGGCGTTTGCGCGCTTGAACCTGGTGGATGAATACATATTCCATATCGCGGCCAAGTTTCTGGGCTCCACGGCCAAGCCGGCGCTGGACTGGCCGATCGACCATCTGGGGGACGCGGTGAAGCTTGAGTTCACCAGCGTCAAACCTTTGGGGGATGATCTGTGTGTGATTGCACGGCCAGTGGGGGCTGCGTGAAAGGGCTTGGGTCGTTACCGCCATGGTCTGTAGTCCAGATTTGATGCGGGAAGTACTGCTTGCTGGTGGAGCGTCGTTTGTCTGCTCCTGAAATTTGCGTACGAGTAGGAGCTTTCCTGTTTTCATGTAGCCCCATCTTTGATAGCACGGCGTTTGCTACTTTTGCGTAAAAAATATGCGGAGATAGGTTGTGCCCGAAGGCTTCGAGGATACGTTGGGCGGGCAGCGAGGCATCATTTTCTTCAAAGACTTTTGGCGTCGAGGCAACGAGACGTTTGGCAATCGCAGTGGTGACCACATTGATCTGTGGAATGGGCGGCGGTTGACGGATTGGCTGAGCTACCCGCGTATTCAACTGGGTTTTTCGATTGAGGGAACATTCTCGGATTATCACGAGTCCAGGGAGATTTGGTTTTGGAAGGTTTTATGAGGGTGGTTAAGGGCGTGGTATTTGTAGTTTTGGTGGTCGCCGTGGCAGTTGCGGTGTTTAACGGGGTGGTTGTGGCGGCTTCGGCTTACTTTGGGCCGTTTTACGAGAGTGATGCGGATCAGAGTCGGAATTTTGGGATTTGGTTGGTGGGGAATGGGGTGGTGGTGGTAGTTTCAGTGTTAGCTGGAGTTGTTTGGTACCGTCGGCGTTTGCTTAGGGGGTAGAGGGGCACCATACCTGTTGAGTCTTAACGGAGGAGCAATCATGAACTACGACGAAAAACTGATTGAAGACGCCGTGCTCGCCCTGTTGGCGGCCTTCAGTTCAGACAAAGGCAATACCTGGAAAGGTTTCGATTTCGAGATCATGAACCGATTGCATGAACAGGGCTTCATCAGTGACCCGGTGAACCGGAACAAATCGGTATGGTTGACGGAAGAGGGACTGGAGCGAGGTCGGCAGCTGGCCGGCCGGTTGTTTGGGGGGAGCGGATCCAACCCGGAGAGCTGACTTCATATGACGGGCGCGCTGGGTGGGGAGGCAGGTGTAGGCGGGCAGCTCAAGGGGCCCGGGGAAATTCTGCCACCTTCACCCCATCTGCTCGAACCGCCGCCGCTTGAGGAACAACCCCACCCCCAGTGCAACGGCAAAGATCGACAGCAGCCCCAGGTCAAACCCAAATAAACGGATGTGGCTCGCAGCCACGCAGCCGACCGCCCCAATCGTTACCAGCAGCATCCCTAGCCATTTGCGAAGCGGGTACGACTTAAGAAACCGATCGAGCAGAAAGAACAGCACCAGGGCAATGACCAGTTGGGTAATGTCAGACATGTGTTTCTCCCGTCAGGTCTTGATGATCAGGGTCGAGGCGCTACGTTGCGGGCCGATGCCGCCATTCACCTGCGCCTCGATGCTGACCAGTACGTCGCCTGCATGATAGGTGGGCAGGGTTTCATTCACATACATGCGCACACCGGCGCCGATAGGGGCACCCACGTAAGGGGAGGCGACATAAGAGGTGGCGCCAGCGAAGGCCGAGGCCGCGAGGTTAGCGATCTTGGTGCGTTGGGCATTGAGAACATCGCCCTGTTGCCGGGTCAGCGGCTTGGAGATACCGATCATCATCAGGCACGGCAGGTTCTTGGCCAGCATCTTGTCGTACACCTCGACGACCTTGCGGTTGACCTCATAGTGGGCGCTTTTCGCTTCACCAAAATGCAGCTCGCCCAGGCGTCCGCGTTCGCTGTCGGTGAGGGTGATCTGCGAGACGTTGAACACGATCCCGTGATTGCCCATGTATTGGAAAGTCCCTTCAAACTTCATTGCACGCATCCTTTCGAGCCAAAGGTGGGGATTGTCTAGAAGGCGCGCGCTGGATTCAAATCATTTCACCTGCCTGGCAAATCGCAGGCAAGCCAGCTCCCACATTTGATGGCGTACACCCGTTGAGTCAGCACCGCCTGCGGTAAAACGACCTTGGTTTTTACCGGCCGATCAACCCAGCAGGTGCTTGGAAATCAGCCTGGAGATTTCCACCATCGAGGTCTTGCCCGTGAACTCGAACTTCACTTTGCCCAGCGACGAAAAGTAGATCTCCAGCTCCGAATCCAGGTCGAACGTGCCGGAAGTTTCCACCGAGTACGCAACGATGTTTTTGTAGGGCAGGGAGGTGAAGTCTTTCTTGCTGCCGGTGATGCCTTGCACGTTCACGGCGATGATGCGCTTGTTGGTGAATACCACCCCGTCGCGCATGGCTTTGTAGGCATCGACCACGTGTTCGTCATCGAGCAGCAGGGAGGCAACGCGTTCGGCGTATTCATTGTTTTGCTTGAGCTTGAAGAAGCCTTTGTTGTTGAAGTCGATCATTGGGTGGTCCTTGTGGTGTGTCGGGGAGGGTGCGTTACAAGATGGCCTTGAGGTAGTCCTTGAGTGCGTCGAGCGGGATCTTCAGTTCCTCCAGCGTCGAGGCTTGCTGGGCTTGTGTCGCAAGCTTTTGCAGTTCACGGCCCAACACCGTATTGGCGCCACCCAAGGCCTCCAAGGCCTGCGTCATGCATTCATCCAGCTTACGTTGGACAGTTGCCAGGTCGCCACCGCGCACCAACAACCCAAATACCTCCCGCTCATACCCATCCATGACCAGATCGTCGCGCAGAATCGGGCTGCCTTCTTCGGTCTCATGCACCAGCTTGAGGGCGAACAGAGCAACGGCTTCGAGTGTCAATTCCATGGTCCTGGTTCCTCGACTGTCGGGTGCGGTGGGCGATGATCACTTTTCTGCCGGCGAAAAAAAAGACCTTGAGTTTCAAGGTCTTTTTTAAAAGGGTGCCCGATGCCGAAAATGATGATCTTTTCGCTGAATCGGCTATCGTGGTTAATGTGCTGTCAATAGCGCGACTTTGGTAAAAAAGTGCTGGTGTTTACCATCACGCCAAGATGGTCTTCAGGGACATTACCTTTAAAAACAGGCTCGCATACCCATGACGCAAGCTACGCCAGCCATCAAACTCAGCACACTTAGGCAAATCGCCCCCTATCTGAGTATGCGGGGGGTGTCGCCGCTGGAGTTCTTTCGGCGTTTTGGTATTTCCCCCCATGTTTTTCAAACCCCTGAAACTTGGGTGCCACGAGCAGCCTGCTTTCATATCGCCAATGAAATGGCCGCTATCGCACAGGACCCCTTTGGCGGGGCAGTTATCGGGCACTTGACCGATGTCCGTTCAACCGGCATGTGGGGCGAATTGATATTGGGCTCGACCAACCTCGCTCAGGCATGTGCGGCGGCGGCGGTCCATACGGATTTGCTGCATCAGGGAAGCGAAGTAAAAATCGTCACCGAAGGCCGCACGACGAAACTGATCCAACACTTTACAGGGCACCACGGGGCTGATCCGAAGCAGGTCATTTTCGGCACCCTTGCAGTGCTTAGAAAAGTGCCGCTCATGTCCGGCGCGCCTGGCGCTATACGGGTACATCTAAAGACCCCTAGAGCGCGAGGCGACGAGGCGCTCGAAGAGTACCTGGGCCCGAATCTCGTAATGAATGCTGAGCACAACATGATCGAGTTTGATCGTGAGTTGCTCGAGATTGCCCTGCAGCCTGTTAGAGATGTTGCCTGGAAAACCACCCAAGCCTTGAAGTCGACCGCTGACGTCGCTGACGTGCTCGTCCAGCAGATAGCCGATCAGGAACTTTCCAAACTTGCCAGCATTTCAAGAAAAATTGGACTGTCTGCTCGAACACTACAGCGGCGTCTTGAACATTGCGGCATCGACTTCGACGCTTTACGTGACGAGACACGTCGCAGTGAAGCCGTTCAGTTGATTGCCAGTGGCAGATACAGCGCGACCGAAATTGCATATATGGTCGGTTATAGCGATCCAGCTCACTTTACCCGTGCCTTCAAGCGTTGGATGGGGAGTCCGCCGTCGCACTATCGCATCCTCTTGAAACAAGTCCGTTAACATCGTCGTCTAATCCATTCTCCCCAAACATTTTGCCTCTTTCTGGGGTGGCCTTCGCATGCGTACTCGCTTTGCTTTTGGCACCAAATGGCAAGTTTTCGCAGAGGCGTTCTTATACAGTCAAAAAAATAACGCCAACTTATAAGGCCTTGAGGTTTAAATGTCTCACTCATCCAGCACCTGCGTCCTCGCTATCATACTGGCAACGTTTGGAAGTGCGAACGCCCAGTCATCCCCGGAGGCGGTAATACCGGTGGGTGTGGATAACTTTGTTCGTGCCGAGTCCGATCTCTACCTGGGAAAAATGGTCGCGAGTGGCAGCTTGGGCCGGTTTGTTCATACCCGTGAAGCGGTGCCCATCGACGCCCAGAATGTGGTGCGGATGAATCGGGACACGCTCTATTCATCAGCGGTATTCGACCTCGATGCAGGCCCCGTCACAATCACTTTGCCCGAGACCGGCGGGCGGTTCATGTCGACGGCGGTGATCAATGAAGATCACTACGTCCCCCTCGTCACGTACGGTGCCGGCCGCCGGACACTGACAAAAGAGGCCATTGGGACACGCTACGTATTTGTGGCGGTGCGCACGTTCTTCGACCCCGCAGACCCCAAAGACCTTGAAAAGGTACATGCACTGCAGGATGCAATCACCGTCAGCCAGGCCAAGGTCGGGGAGTTTTTAGTTCCCAAGTGGGACCCGGCGAGCCAGGCAAAGGTGCGTGAGGCCTTGGAGGTCCTGGGGTCGACAATTCCTGACTACAACCAGTCCTTTGGCCCCAAGGGCACTGTCAATCCAATCCATCACTTGATCGGCACTGCGACAGGCTGGGGCGGGAACCCGGCCAAAGACGCGATCTACCTCGGCGGCGTGATGTCGCACAACGATGGGAAAACCATTTACCGACTTAAAGTTGGAGAGGTCCCGGTCAATAGTTTCTGGTCTGTCAGTGTTTATAACGCTGACGGTTACTTCCAGAAGAACCCCTATGACGCCTATTCGTTGAACAACCTCACCGCCAAGAAAAGTGAGGACGGCTCGATTGTTATCCAGTTCGGCGGTTGCGACGGGAAGATCGCCAATTGCCTGCCCACTCCCCCTGGCTGGAACTACACCGTCAGGTTGTATCAGCCGAGCGAACAAATACTGAATGGCAAATGGAGCTTTCCAAAGCCACAGCCCGTTGCACTCTGATTATCCACTCCTGACTTCTATTAACGTCGCAAAAACGCCAATCAGTGTGGTTTTACACCAAAGGAAGTAAGCGGTGACAATCCTCTATGGTTTGAACTTTCTCAAGTACCCGGTGAGGCTCATGGCAGGCGCGACTCTCGTCTTTGCGATGGTGTTGCCTGCACACGCCGACAATTCAAGTGAGCCCTCCGTGACCGTCGGTGGCGGATTTGCCGTTGGCCCGCTGTACGAAGGTTCATCACACTACGCCGCGTTCCCTTCACTGAAACTCAAAGCGGTTTTGCCTACCGAAAACTGGGGCAAATTTACCGCATCCTTCCCGGACGGGCTGCGCTGGGACCTACCGGGGTTGTCCCCTTTCGGGATCGCCCTGTTGCTGGGTTACGACCAGGGTCGCAAGGAAAGAATCCACACCCTGGGCGGTCGTGATGACTACCTCAAGGGCATGGGCAACCTGGACAGCACCGCGCTTGTCGGGGCGGAGGCGTATTGGATGCTACCGGCCGGACGCCTGTTTGTGCGCGGCCTGCAAGCCAGCCAGAGTCGCGATTACGGTGGCGAAAGTCTGGGGCGTACGGCGTTCCTGGAAGCCGGCTTTGCCACTGCCTACGCGCTGTCTTCCACACTGACCCTGGACTCGACCCTATACGGCACCTGGAGCAATGAGAAAGACATGATGGCGCGCTTCGGCGTCACCGCCCAACAAGCGGCGCGCACCGGTTTCGACGAATACCACCCGGGCGGCGGCATGCGCGACGTGACCTTGAAACTGGGCCTCACCTGGCAATGGCAACCACAGCTGGCGCTGGAAGGCGGCATCAAGACCTACGCCCTGGTCTCCGACGCCCGCAACAGCCCGCTGACGGGTGAAAACGTGGGCGCAGGCGCCTATCTGAATGCCCTTTATCGGTTTTGATCAGGGAACACTCGATGAAAACAGTACATAAGCAGCTGGGATTGGCCGGCCTGTTCTGGTCGGGACTGGTACTTGCCGGCGATGCCGCCACCACGGTCACGGACCCTCACTTCAAACTGGCCCCCGGATATCTGAACTCGGCGGACTTGCCACTGCGTCTGGCATTGCTGGGCGCTCCGCCAAAGTCTGACTCTGCGGCGCTTGCACGGGATGAAGAAGCACGGCGAGCAGCGCTGTCGCTACGCGGTACGGCTCGGGAGAAACTCGCCGCAGCGGATGCGGAGCTGTCATTCCCGGGCCCGGCCAACGCATTCTCCTGCGCGATGGGCGTGCCGATCAGCGAGAAAAATACACCGCATCTCTACACCCTGATGCAGCGCACCCTGACTGATGCAGGCGGCTCCACCTATGCCGGGAAAAATGCCTACAACCGCACCCGCCCTTTCGTGGCCCATAACGAAGGAACCTGCCGCAAAGACATGGAACCGTTGCTGCGTACCGATGGTTCCTGGCCGTCCGGCCACTCCGCTGCGGGCTGGGCCTGGGGGCTGATACTTGCGGAAATCAACCCCGTACGTGCCACCGAACTGATGACCCGCGGGTTGTCCTTCGGCCAAAGCCGGGTCATCTGCGATGCGCACTGGCAGAGCGACGTGGATGCAGGCCGCATCATGGGGGCCGCCACGGTGGCAAGCCTGCATAGCAATCCGGCATTCCTGGCGGACCTGGCGGCAGCGAAGGAAGAGGTCAAGGCCGCTCAAAAGGCTGGCCTGAAACCTACAGAAGACTGCGCGACCGAGAGCTTAGCGCTCTCGCTGACCCAGCACTGATCGGGGAAACACCATCATGCACAGTGACAACCCCCGCTCGACATTGCGGCGCAAGCACGCCCGCATGGTACTCCTGGCTGGCGCCTTTGTTGCCGCCGGGCCCGCCATGGCGGCAGACGACGATGGCTGGACGTTCAATGGCGGGCCTTACGTATGGGGCGCCGGCATTCGTGGACACGTGGGCCATAGCAGTACAGGGACACAGTTCATAAAGTCCGGCTTCTCCGACATCGCCAAGACGGTCGATATGTCGGTGATGCTGATGGGGGAGGCGCGACGTGGGCCCTACAGCGTGCTCGCCGACCTGATGTACATCGACACCGACACCCGCAACCGCCTGCCCGGCGGCGCCAAACTTGAGGTAGAAAGCAAGACAGCCTCCGGGTTCCTGGGGGGCGGCTACACCGTCCTGGGAGATGAAAACCGTCGTCTGGATGTCGCCGGTGGCGTGCGCGTTTGGTACAGCGGCACCACCCTCACCTTTCATGGTGGACCTCTTGGTGGTTCATCGGGCTCTGATAACGCGTCCTGGGCGGATGCCATGGCGGGACTGCGCGGGCACTATGCTGTGAATGACCGGTTCTGGTTGTCATCCTGGGGAATGGCGGGCGCCGGGCAATCCCGGGAAGACTGGGACCTGGCCGCGCTGGCGGGTTGGGAGTTCTGGCCGGGATTTTCAGCAGTGGTCGGGTATCGGGCCATGGGGGTTAATTATCGTCATGAGGGGTTTGTGTATGACATTGTCCAGAAGGGGCCACTGCTGGGTATTAGTGGGCGATTCTGAGGCTTTCATATATAGCTCCTGCAAGGAGATATGCGGATACACGCCCAGTGACATGCGTGCCGCCTGGCCTGATAGGTGTACCGGAAGTGCCAATACTTGCTGCCGTAGCAGGGCAAGACCCGAACTATCACTCAACGTGAAGGGGCTGCCGGCAGGCTTGGACGTTTTGCTTTGCAGGGCGGTCCATGGCATCGCTGTACACCTGCGGTTCTCGCACTGGAATATGTACAGGAAATGTACCCAAAAGAGGCTGGCTTGCAAGGGACGGGGGTGGAACCCCAGAGACAAAAAAGCCCGCAATTAGCGGGCTTTAGGGGTGTTGCGTAGACGCTGGTAGTCGTCTATGTACTGCAAATGGTGCCCCGAGGGAGACTCGAACTCCCACTCCTTTCGAAAACGGATTTTGAATCCGCCGCGTCTACCAATTCCGCCATCAGGGCTCAATGGCGGCGAAGTATAGAGAGGTGATTACCGTTGGTCAATCACGTTTCATGGTCTATTTTCACTATTTCCGCTAGACTTCCCGGCCCTGCTAGACGAACCCCATCATGCGCGTTGCTGACTTTACTTTTGAACTCCCGGATTCGCTGATCGCCCGCCACCCTTTGGCCGAGCGTCGCGCCAGCCGACTGTTGACCCTGGACGGGGTCAGCGGTGCCCTTGCACACCGTCAATTCATTGATTTGCTTGAGCATTTACGCCCGGGCGACTTGATGGTCTTCAACAATACCCGGGTGATTCCGGCGCGGCTGTTTGGCCAGAAAGCGTCCGGCGGCAAGCTGGAAATCCTCGTGGAGCGGGTGCTGGACACCCATCGCGTGCTGGCCCATGTGCGCTCCAGCAAGTCGCCCAAGCCGGGTTCGCAGATCCTGATCGATGGCGGTGGCGAAGCCGAGATGGTGGCGCGCCATGATGCGTTGTTCGAGCTCAAGTTTGCCGAAGACGTGTTGCCGCTGCTGGAGCGTGTCGGCCATATGCCGTTGCCTCCTTATATAGACCGCCCCGACGAAGACTCGGACCGCGAGCGCTACCAGACGGTGTACTCCGAGCGCCTCGGCGCCGTAGCCGCGCCGACGGCCGGGCTGCATTTCGACCAGCCGCTGCTGGACTCGATTGCCGCCAAGGGGGTCGAAACCGCCTATGTGACCCTGCACGTGGGGGCCGGGACGTTTCAGCCGGTGCGTGTGGAGAACCTTGAAGATCACCATATGCACAGCGAATGGCTGGAAGTCAGCCAGGCCGTGGTGGATGCAGTCAACGCGTGCAAGGCGCGCGGTGGGCGGGTGGTCGCGGTGGGCACCACCAGCGTGCGTTCCCTGGAGAGTGCCGCGCGTGATGGCGTGCTCAAGCCGTTCAGTGGCGACACCGATATCTTTATCTACCCGGGCCGGCCGTTTCATGTGGTCGATGCCCTGGTGACCAATTTTCATTTGCCGGAGTCCACGCTGTTGATGCTGGTGTCGGCCTTTGCAGGGTATCCCGAAGCCATGGCCGCCTATAAAGCCGCCATCGAGCAGGAATACCGTTTTTTCAGCTACGGTGATGCGATGTTTATCACCCGTAATCCGGCGCCGCGCGGCCCAGAGGAACAACTATGAGTCGTATGTCGTTTGAATTATTGGCCACTGACGGCAAAGCCCGGCGCGGGCGCCTGACCTTCCCCCGTGGCACCGTGGAGACCCCGGCGTTCATGCCGGTCGGCACCTACGGCACGGTCAAGGGCATGCTGCCGCGCGACATCGTGGCCACCGGCGCCGAGATCATCCTCGGCAACACCTTCCACCTGTGGCTGCGCCCGGGCACCGAAGTGATCAAGAAGCATGGCGACCTGCATGACTTCATGAAGTGGCAAGGCCCGATCCTCACCGACTCTGGTGGTTTCCAGGTGTTCAGCCTGGGTGCCATGCGCAAGATCAAGGAGGAGGGCGTGACCTTCGCCTCGCCGGTGGACGGTTCCAAGGTGTTCATGGGCCCGGAAGAGTCAATGCAGGTCCAGCGTGACCTGGGCTCCGATATCGTGATGATTTTTGACGAGTGCACGCCGTACCCGGCCGATGAAGACGTGGCGCGGATCTCCATGGAGCTGTCGTTGCGCTGGGCCCAGCGCTCGAAGAATGCCCATGGCGACAACACCGCCGCACTGTTCGGTATTGTCCAGGGCGGTATGCATGAAAGCCTGCGCAAGCGCTCGCTGGAAGGCCTGGACAAGATCGGCTTCGATGGCCTGGCCATTGGCGGGTTGTCGGTGGGCGAGCCCAAGCACGAGATGATCAAGGTGCTGGACTACTTGCCGGGGTTGATGCCTTCTGACAAACCTCGTTACCTTATGGGCGTTGGCAAACCAGAAGACCTCGTAGAGGGTGTGCGCCGCGGTGTGGACATGTTCGATTGCGTGATGCCAACCCGTAATGCCCGCAATGGGCATCTGTTCATTGATACAGGCGTGCTGAAGATCCGTAACGCGTTCCATCGCCATGATGATTCGCCGCTGGATCCCACCTGTGATTGCTACACCTGCCAGAACTTCTCCCGTGCTTATCTGCACCATCTGGACAAATGCGGGGAAATGCTGGGTAGCATGTTGAATACCATCCACAATTTGCGTCACTACCAAGTCCTGATGGCTGGTTTGCGCGAGGCTATTCAACAGGGTACATTGGCCGCCTTTGTCGATGCCTTCTATGCCAAGCGCGGGCTGCCCGTGCCGCCCTTGGACTGAGTTTCCCGACCCTAAGATTCACTATTTGCAACTGGAGTGCTAAATGACCTTTTTTATCTCTAACGCTATGGCTGACGCCGCTGCACCGGCCGCTGCCGGTCCTATGGGCGGTGGTTTCGAGTGGATTTTCCTGGTCGGCTTCCTGGTCATCTTCTACCTGATGATCTGGCGCCCACAGGCCAAGCGCGCCAAAGAGCAGAAAAACCTGCTGGGCAGCCTGCAAAAAGGCGACGAAGTGGTCACCACCGGCGGTATCGCTGGCAAGATCACCAAGGTTTCCGATGCTTTCGTGGTACTGGAAGTCTCCGACACCGTTGAAATGAAGTTCCAGAAGGGCGCCATCGCCGCCACGCTGCCAAAAGGCACGCTCAAAGCGATCTGAGTAACAACTTTTACCAATCGACGGGGCGCGCAAGGCGCCCCGCGTCATAAGCGGGCGGCGTGATGCTGAACAAATACCCTCTGTGGAAATACGTACTGATCCTGGCGGTGCTGGCGATCGGTTTTATTTATTCCGCTCCCAATCTTTATCCAGATGACCCGGCGATCCAGATCAGCGGCGCTAGCACGTCGTTGCAAGTGACCGATGCCGATCTGGAGCGTGCGAGCAAGGCGCTCACCGAAGCCGGTTTGACGGTCAAGGCTTCCAGCCTGACGGCCAACGGCAAGGGCGGCCTGTTGCGCCTGGCCAAGCAAGAAGACCAGTTGCCAGCCAAGGATGTTGTGCGCAAGGTGTTGGGTGATGACTATGTGGTCGCACTGAACCTGGCACAAACCACCCCGCAATGGCTGCGCAGCCTCGGCGCGCACCCGATGAAGCTGGGCCTGGACTTGTCCGGTGGTGTGCACTTCCTGCTGGAAGTGGACATGGACAAAGCCCTCGACGCACGTATGAAAGTCTACGAAGGCGATGTGAAGAGCCTGTTGCGCAAAGAGCGCCTGCGTTATCGCAGCCTGCCGCAGCTCAACGGTGCCATCCAGCTGGGCTTTGCTGACGAAGCCACCCGTGAACAGGCCCGCGCCCTGGTTCGCAAGAGCTTTACCGATTTCGACATTGTGCCCGCCGACCTCAATGGTCAGCCGGTGCTGCGTCTGGCGATGACCCCGGCCAAGCTGGCGGAAATCCGTGAATACTCCATCAAGCAGAACTTGACCACGGTACGTAACCGCGTCAACGAGCTGGGTGTGGCCGAGCCGCTGGTCCAGCGCCAGGGCGCCAACCGCATCGTGGTTGAGCTGCCAGGCGTGCAGGACACCGCTGAAGCCAAGCGCATCCTGGGCAAGACCGCCAACCTTGAGTTCCGCCTGGCCGCCGAGCCGGGGGCTTCCCGTGCGACGAGCGAGGAGTTTGAGTTCCGTGAAGGCAACCGTCCTCCAGCGTTGATCGAGCGTGGCTTGATCATCACGGGCGATCAGGTAACTGATGCCAAGGCGGGTTTTGACTCGCAACAGGGTTCTCCCGAAGTGAACATCCGTCTGGATGGTCACGGCGGCGAACTGATGAACCGCGCCACCCGCAGCAACGTCGGTCGCAGCATGGCGGTGATCTTCATCGAGCAACGTCCGGTGACCACCTACGTCAAGCAGATGGTCAACGGCGTCGAGAAAGACGTGCCGGTGCAGACCTTCAAGGAAGAGAAGAAGATCATCAGCCTGGCGACCATCCAGTCGCCGCTGGGGGCCCAGTTCCGTATCACCGGCCTGAACGGCCAGGGTGAGTCTTCCGAGCTGGCGCTGCTGTTGCGTGCCGGTGGCCTGGCGGCGCCGATGTACTTCGCCGAGGAGCGCACCATCGGTCCGAGCCTGGGTGCAGACAACATCACCAAGGGTATCGATGCTTCCCTGTGGGGCATGCTGTTCGTATCGCTGTTTATCATCGCCATCTACCGCTTCTTCGGCGTTATTGCCACGGTTGCGCTGGCGGTGAACATGGTGCTGTTGCTGGCCCTGATGTCGCTGCTGGGGGCTACACTGACCCTGCCGGGTATCGCCGGTATCGTACTTACCATGGGGATGGCGGTGGACGCCAACGTGCTGATCTTCTCGCGGATTCGTGAAGAGATCGCGGCGGGCATGAGCGTACAGCGGGCAATCAACGAAGGTTTCGGCCGGGCATTTACTGCGATTCTCGACTCCAACCTGACCACTTTGTTGGTCGGCGGGATTCTCTTTGCCATGGGCACCGGCCCGGTCAAGGGGTTTGCGGTGACCATGTCCCTCGGTATCTTTACCTCGATGTTCACGGCCATCATGGTGACCCGCGCAATGGTCAACCTGATCTTTGGCGGGCGTGACTTCAAGAAGTTGTGGATTTAAGGGGCTGCCATGTTACGTACAATCAACTTCATGGGCGTTCGCAACATTGCGTTCGGCGTCACTGTGCTCCTTACCGTCCTGGCGTTGTTCAGCTGGTTCCATAAGGGCCTGAACTACGGTCTGGATTTCACCGGTGGTACGCTCATCGAGCTGACCTACGAGAAGCCGGCTGACGTCACCAAGGTGCGTGCCCAACTGAACGCAGCCGGTTATAACGAGGCGGTCGTGCAGAGCTTTGGTGCGACCACCGACCTGCTGGTGCGTATGCCCGGCGAAGACCCGCAACTGGGTCATCAGGTGGCCGAGGCCTTGCTCAAGGTCGGTGGCGATAACCCGGCGGCGGTCAAGCGCGTCGAGTTCGTTGGCCCGCAGGTCGGCGAAGAGCTGCGCGACCAGGGCGGCCTCGGCATGCTGATGGCGCTGGCCGGCATCATGATCTACCTGGCATTCCGCTTTCAGTGGAAGTTCGGCGTCGGTGCGATTGTCTCGCTGATCCACGACGTGATCGTGACGGTAGGTATCCTGTCGTACTTCCAGATTACCTTCGACCTGACGGTATTGGCGGCAGTGCTGGCGATCATTGGTTACTCCCTCAACGACACCATCGTGGTATTCGACCGGGTTCGCGAGAACTTCCGGGTACTGCGCAAGGCGACGTTGATCGAGAACATCAATATCTCCACCACCCAGACCCTGTTGCGCACCATGGCGACCTCGATCTCCACCTTGCTGGCGATTGCCGCGCTGATGATCTTCGGTGGCGACAACCTGTGGGGCTTCTCCCTGGCGCTGTTTATCGGCGTTCTGGCGGGGACCTACTCGTCGATCTATATCGCCAACGTGGTGCTGATCTGGCTGAACCTCAACAGCGAGGATCTGATCCCGCCTGTGGCGACAGACAAGGAGGTCGACGACCGCCCTTGATGGGTGTTTGTTGATCGGCTGTGACAAAGAAGGCGCGAGTATTGAACTCGCGCCTTTTTTATTGCTCCAAGGCTGGGTATAGCGCGGACGTTTCAGTCCGCTTGTGATGGTCAGGAGGTTCACGTGAACAAGTCGTTACTGGTTGGTGCGGTATTGGGTGCTGTCGGTGTGACTGCCGGGGGTGCTGTCGCCACCTACAGCCTGGTAAAAAGCGGCCCTGAGTATGCGCAAGTGCTGGCAGTGCAGCCGGTCAAGACCCAGATCAAAACCCCCCGTGAGGTCTGCAAGGACGTCACCGTGACCCGGCAGCGTCCGGTGCAGGATCAGCATCAAATCGCCGGCACGGTAGTCGGCGCCCTGGCAGGCGGCCTGCTCGGCAACCAGATCGGCGGCGGTACAGGCAAGAAGATTGCCACCGTAGCCGGCGCAGTCGGTGGTGGTTATGCCGGTAACAAGGTTCAGGAAGGCATGCAGAACCGTGATACCTACACCACCACCCAGACGCGCTGTAATACCGTCAACGACATCAGCGACAAGGTTGTTGGTTATGACGTGCGTTACAACCTGGATGGCAAGGAAGGATCGGTGCGCATGGAGCGTGATCCGGGTAGCCAGATCCCAGTGGATAAAGAAGGGCGTTTGATCTTGGGCCAAAATCAACAGTAATCCCAAGCCTGGCGCAGCTCAAAATGTGGGAGCGGGCTTGCCCGCGATGGCGGTGGATCAGTCAGATGTGTCTAACCTGGCCCTCCGCTATCGCGGGCAAGCCCGCTCCCACAGTTGATTTGTGTTGTCGCTGGAATCGAGGCATGCCCAAATCCCGGGCATAAAAAAAGCACCCTTCGGGGTGCTTTTTTGTGCTCGCTCGCTTAACGCTTCAGCGAAGCCGGCAGGTGCGGCTGGATCGCCGTCAGGACTGCCTTGAAGCATTTGGTGTTGCCTGCAACCACGTGACCCTTCTCCAGGAAGTCGTGACCGCCGGTGAAGTCGCTCACCAGGCCGCCGGCTTCTTGAATCAGCAGGGCGCCTGCGGCCATGTCCCACTCGGACAGGCCCGACTCCCAGAACGCATCAAAACGACCAGCGGCCACATACGCCAGGTCCAGGCTGGCGGCACCGGCGCGGCGGATGCCGGCGGTCTGGCCAACCAGGGCGCGGAACATGCCCAGGTAGTTTTCCAGGTTATCCATCTGGTCGTCACGGAACGGGAAGCCGGTGCCCAGCAGGGCGCCGTCCAGGCTGGTGCGGCCGCTGACGCGCAGGCGGCGACCGTTCAGCTGGGCGCCACGGCCACGGCTGGCGGTGAATTCTTCCTGGCGAACCGGGTCCAGGACCACGGCGTGTTCCAGGCGACCACGGTATTTGCAGGCAATGCTCACGGCAAAGTGCGGGATGCCGCGCAGGAAGTTGGTGGTGCCATCCAGTGGGTCGATGATCCACAGGTAGTCTTCGCCTTCGCCGCTGCCTTTGTGCAGGCCGGTTTCTTCGCCGAGGATGCCGTGGGTAGGGTAGGCCTTGCGCAGAGCGTCGATGATTTTCTGTTCGGCGGCGCGATCCACCTCGGATACATAATCCTTGGCGTCTTTTTCGTCGACCTTGATGGTATCCAGGCGCTCGATGGAGCGGAAGATCAATTCACTGGCGCTGCGGGCGGCGCGCAGCGCGATATTCAGCATGGGCTGCATGGATGTGTCACCTAAGGTTGTTAAAGAAAGCCGAGCATTCTAGCAGAAACTTTCTTCAGGTGAAGGATGGCGTTCGCTTTCATGGCATAACCTTAGGCTGTTCTGTAAGATTTGCTCCCCTTTCCCGTGTCCGCGAGCGCCTCCCTTGCTGCAAAACATTCGTGTCGTCCTCGTTAATACCAGTCACCCCGGCAATATCGGCGGGGTGGCGCGGGCCATGAAAAACATGGGGCTGACGCGCCTGGTGCTGGTGGAACCGCGCGTGTTCCCGCACCACGAAGCCGATGCGCGCGCCTCTGGCGCCAATGACATCCTGGAAAAAGCCCAGGTCGTCGCCACTCTGGAAGACGCTCTGGTGGGCTGCAACCTGGTGCTCGGCACCAGCGCCCGCGACCGGCGCATCCCCTGGCCGCTGCTCGATCCCCGTGAATGTGGAGCCAAAGTGGTCGAAGAGGCGGCCGGCGGCGCTGAAATCGCCCTGGTATTTGGCCGTGAAGACTCCGGCCTGACCAATGACGAGTTGCAGCGCTGTCATTTTCACGTGCACATCCCGTCCGACCCCGAATTCAGCTCGCTGAACCTCGGGGCGGCGGTGCAGGTGCTGAGCTATGAAGTGCGCATGGCCTGGCTGGCAGCGCAAGGCCAGCCGAGCAAGATGGAGAAGGACGAGGTCGCGTCCACCAAAAGTGGTGAGTTGGCCACGATGGATGAGCTGGAGCGGTTCTATGAGCACCTGGAGCAAACCCTGGTCGCCATCGAGTTCCTTGACCCGGAAAAACCACGGCACTTGATGGCGCGCCTGCGAAGGCTTTACGGGCGCAGCTCGGTCAGCCGGGCAGAGATGAATATATTGCGTGGCATCCTCACGGAAACCCAGAAAGCGGCCCGTGGCGAGCTTCTTGAGCGGAAGGATTAAAAATGTTCGAGCGTTTGCGAGAAGATATCCAAAGCGTTTTCCACCGTGACCCGGCGGCGCGCAACGCCTTTGAAGTGCTGACCTGCTACCCGGGCATGCACGCGATCTGGATTCACCGCCTGTCCGGCGCCTTGTGGGGCATGGGCTGGAAATGGCTGGCGCGCCTGGTGTCGAACTTTGGTCGCTGGCTGACCGGGATCGAGATTCATCCGGGGGCCAAGGTCGGTCGTCGCTTCTTTATCGATCACGGCATGGGCATCGTGATTGGCGAAACCGCCGAAATTGGCGATGACGTGACCCTCTATCAGGGGGTGACGCTGGGCGGCACCACCTGGAACAAGGGCAAGCGCCATCCGACCCTTGAAGATGGCGTGGTAGTCGGCGCCGGCGCCAAGGTTTTGGGGCCGTTCACCGTCGGTGCGGGGGCCAAGGTCGGCTCCAATGCTGTAGTCACCAAGGCGGTGCCGCCGGGTGCAACTGTAGTGGGTATTCCTGGGCGCATCATCGTCAAGCCGCAAGTCAGCGATGAGCAGGAGGCCAAGCGCAAGGCCATGGCCGAGAAAATCGGCTTCGACGCCTATGGCGTCAGCGAAGACATGCCGGACCCGGTGGCCCGCGCCATCGGCCAGTTGCTCGACCACCTGCAGGCGGTAGATGGCAAGCTGGATGGCATGTGTGGCGCGCTGAAGGATCTGGGTAGCCCTTATTGTGCGACGGATCTGCCTGAGTTGCGCGAAGAAGACTTTGCCGAGATCAAGGACGAAAGCGCCACCACCAAGGCTGGCTAGATTTTAAGGCCGATAAAATCCCCTGTGGGAGCTGGCTTGCCTGCGATAGCGGTCTGCCAGTCACCCCTTGGGCTGCTGATCCGCCGCCATCGCAGGCAAGCCAGCTCCCACATTTGACCTCCATTGGTCTTGAGGTTGAGCCCCGGCCCTGTTCTTGCTGTTCGATCCCACCCCATCCTGCTATGATTCGCGCGCCCTTTTTACGGGTATTCCTGACTAAAGTACTAGGTCTTATAGTTGACTTAAATACTCGGGAATCGCATACTTGCTCCCATTCTGAAACACCTTGGTACTTGTCCATGAGACTGACTACAAAAGGCCGATATGCGGTGACCGCCATGCTCGACCTGGCCTTGCACGCGCAAAACGGGCCGGTGTCCCTGGCCGATATCTCCGAGCGCCAAGGCATTTCCCTGTCTTACCTTGAGCAACTGTTCGCCAAATTACGCCGCAGCAACCTGGTTTCCAGTGTGCGTGGCCCAGGCGGTGGTTATCAGTTGTCCCGTGACATGCAGGGCATCCAGGTCGCCCAGGTGATCGACGCGGTCAATGAATCCGTCGATGCCACCAAGTGCCAGGGCCTGGGTGATTGCCATGCCGGCGACACCTGCCTGACGCACCACTTGTGGTGTGACCTGAGCCTGCAGATCCATGAGTTTTTGAGTGGTATCAGCTTGGCTGATCTTGTGACTCGCCGTGAGGTGCAGGAAGTAGCCCAGCGTCAGGACCAGCGCCGATGCAATACCAAGGTGCCGCGTCTGGACAAGATTGAAGCGTCCGCCGTCGAGTGACAGCCGAAGAGCTAACGGCACGCCAGCCAGCCTGATTTAGGAGAAAGTCCATGAAATTGCCGATTTACCTTGATTACTCAGCGACCACCCCGGTTGATCCGCGTGTCGCGCAAAAGATGAGCGAATGCCTGCTGGTTGACGGAAACTTCGGCAACCCGGCCTCCCGTTCCCACGTTTTCGGCTGGAAAGCCGAGGAGTCGGTGGAGAATGCTCGTCGCCAGGTCGCCGACCTGGTCAATGCCGACCCGCGTGAAATCGTCTGGACCTCCGGTGCCACCGAGTCCGACAACCTGGCAATCAAGGGCGCCGCGCATTTCTACGCGACCAAGGGCAAGCACCTGATCACCACCAAGATCGAGCACAAGGCTGTCCTCGACACCATGCGCCAACTGGAGCGTGAAGGTTTCGAGGTCACTTACCTTGAGCCCACCACCGACGGTATCGTCACCCCGGCCATGATCGAAGCGGCGATGCGTGAAGACACCATCCTGGTTTCCGTGATCCACGTGAACAACGAAATCGGCACCATCAACGACATCGCCGCCATCGGCGAGCTGACCCGCTCCAAAGGCGTGTTGCTGCATGTCGATGCTGCCCAGTCCACCGGCAAGGTCGAGATCGACCTGTCCAAGCTGAAAGTCGACCTGATGTCGTTCTCGGCCCACAAGACCTACGGCCCCAAAGGCATTGGCGCGCTGTACGTCAGCCGCAAGCCGCGCGTGCGCATCGAAGCCACCATGCACGGCGGCGGTCACGAGCGCGGCATGCGTTCGGGCACCCTGGCGACCCACCAGATCGTTGGCATGGGCGAAGCCTTCCGCGTAGCCAAGGAAGACATGGCTGCCGAAAACGTGCGCATCAAGGCCCTCAGCGATCGTTTCTACAAGCAGGTCGAGAACCTTGAAGAGCTGTACATCAACGGCAGCATGACCGCCCGTGTACCGCACAACCTGAATTTGAGCTTCAACTACGTCGAAGGCGAGTCGCTGATCATGGCGCTCAAGGACCTGGCGGTTTCGTCCGGTTCGGCCTGCACCTCGGCCTCCCTTGAGCCGTCCTACGTCCTGCGCGCCCTGGGCCGCAACGACGAGTTGGCGCACAGCTCGATCCGCTTTACGTTCGGCCGTTTCACCACCGAAGAAGAAGTCGACTACGCAGCGCAGAAAGTCTGCGAAGCGGTCACCAAGCTGCGCACCCTGTCGCCGCTGTGGGACATGTACAAAGACGGTGTCGATATTTCCAAGATCGAGTGGGCGGCACACTAACTATAGAAGCCGCCACCCAAGCTCTGTAGGAACGTGGCGGAAAACGCAGGCGTTTCTACAGGGTTCCAGAGCGGCCCTGATGAGTGAGGATTCAGTACCATGGCTTACAGCGAAAAGGTCATCGACCACTACGAAAACCCGCGCAACGTCGGCAAGATGGATGCGCAAGATCCTGATGTGGGCACCGGCATGGTCGGCGCCCCGGCGTGCGGCGACGTTATGCGCCTGCAGATCAAGGTCAACGACGCTGGCGTTATCGAAGATGCCAAGTTCAAGACCTACGGCTGCGGTTCAGCCATCGCCTCCAGTTCCCTGGCGACCGAATGGATGAAAGGCAAGACCCTGGATGAGGCTGTCACTATCAGCAACACCCAGTTGGCCGAAGAACTGGCCCTGCCGCCGGTGAAAATTCACTGCTCGGTACTCGCAGAAGACGCCATCAAGGCGGCCGTTCGCGACTACAAGCAGAAGAAAGGCTTGATCTAAGCATTTGGCGACGAGTAAGGAGTCAATGATGGCTATCAGCATGACAGAAGCGGCTGCGCGGCACGTGCGACGCTCCCTGGATGGGCGCGGTAAAGGTGAGGGGATTCGTCTGGGTGTGCGCACCACGGGCTGTTCCGGCCTTGCCTATGTGCTGGAGTTCGTCGACGAGGTGGTTGCGGAAGATCAGGTGTTTGAAAGTCACGGCGAGAAAGTGATCATCGACCCGAAAAGCCTGACCTACCTGGACGGCACCGAGCTCGATTTCGTCAAGGAAGGGTTGAACGAAGGCTTCAAGTTCAACAACCCCAACGTACGCGGTGAATGTGGCTGCGGCGAAAGCTTCAACATCTGAGGCTATTTGTGGGTACTCCTTGTCATTTCGCTTTATTCGAGCTGCAGCCGAGCTTTCGCCTGGACCTCGATCAGCTTGCCACGCGCTACCGTGAACTGGCGCGTGGGGTGCATCCAGATCGCTTTGCCGACGCTTCCGAGCGTGAGCAACGCCTGGCGCTGGAGCAGTCAGCCAGCCTCAACGAAGCCTATCAGACGCTCAAAAGCCCTCCCAAGCGCGCGCGTTACCTGCTCGCCATGGGCGGTCGCGAGTTGCCGATGGAAGTCACGGTCCATGACCCTGATTTCCTGATGCAGCAGATGCAGTGGCGCGAAGAGCTCGAAGACTTGCAGGACGAGGCCGATCTGGCTGGCGTCGCGGTCTTCAAGCGGCGTCTGAAAGTGGCCCAGGATGAACTCAACGAAAGCTTCGCGGCCTGTTGGGACGATGCAGCGCAACGCGAGCAGGCCGAACGCCTGATGCGGCGCATGCAGTTCCTCGACAAGCTCACTTACGAAGTGCGCCAGTTAGAAGAGCGCCTCGACGATTAACCCAGTGCTGCACAGATTGCACGCCTGATAGACAGATAAGACCTGATTACCATGGCTCTACTGCAGATCGCCGAACCCGGCCAAAGTCCACAACCGCACCAGCGTCGCCTGGCGGTTGGCATCGACTTGGGTACTACCAATTCACTGGTCGCCGCACTGCGCAGCGGTCTCTCCGAGCCGTTGCCTGATGCTGATGGCCAGGTCATCCTGCCGTCCGCCGTGCGTTATCACGCCGATCGTACCGAAGTGGGCGAGTCCGCCCGCCTGGCGGCGTCTGCCGATCCGCTCAATACCGTGCTGTCGGTCAAGCGCTTGATGGGTCGTGGGTTGTCCGACGTCAAGCAATTGGGCGACCAGCTGCCGTACCGCTTTGTCGGCGGCGAATCCCATATGCCGTTCATCGATACCGTGCAGGGGCCGAAAAGCCCGGTGGAGGTGTCGGCCGATATCCTCAAGGTGCTGCGCCAGCGTGCAGAAACCACCTTGGGCGGTGAATTGGTTGGCGCGGTAATCACTGTTCCTGCCTATTTCGACGATGCTCAGCGCCAAGCCACCAAGGATGCAGCGAAACTCGCTGGCCTCAATGTGTTGCGCCTGCTCAACGAGCCGACCGCGGCCGCCGTGGCATACGGCCTGGACCAGCACGCTGAAGGCCTGGTTGCGATTTACGACCTGGGCGGCGGCACCTTTGATATTTCGATCCTGCGCCTGACCGGCGGTGTGTTTGAAGTGCTGGCCACCGGTGGCGACAGTGCCCTGGGCGGTGATGACTTCGACCATGCCATTGCTGGCTGGATGATCACCCGTGCCGGTTTGTCTGCCGACCTCGACCCGGGCGCGCAGCGTAAGCTGCTGCAAACCGCCTGCGCCGCCAAGGAAGCGCTGACTGACGCTGCATCTGTTGAAGTTTCCTACGGCTCCTGGTCGGCCCAACTGACCCGGGAAGCCTTCGATGCCCTGATCGAGCCGATGGTGGCCCGCAGCCTGAAAGCGTGCCGTCGCGCCGTGCGTGATTCCGGCATTGAGCTGGAAGATGTCGGTGCGGTGGTCATGGTTGGCGGTTCGACCCGTGTGCCACGGGTGCGCGAAGCTGTGGCCGAGGCCTTTGGTCGCCAGCCCTTGACCGAAATCGATCCAGATCAAGTGGTGGCCATCGGGGCTGCGATCCAGGCCGATACCCTGGCTGGCAACAAGCGCGACGGCGGCGAGCTGTTGCTGCTCGACGTGATTCCGTTGTCCCTGGGCCTGGAAACCATGGGTGGCCTGATGGAGAAGGTGATTCCGCGCAACACCACCATTCCCGTCGCCCGCGCCCAGGACTTCACCACGTATAAAGATGGCCAGACGGCCATGATGATTCATGTGCTGCAGGGCGAGCGTGAGCTGATCAGCGACTGCCGCTCCCTGGCACGCTTTGAATTGCGCGGTATCCCGGCCATGGTCGCGGGTGCGGCGAAGATCCGCGTGACCTTCCAGGTCGATGCCGACGGCCTGCTCAGCGTGGCAGCACGCGAGCTGGGCTCGGGCGTTGAGGCGAGCATTCAGGTCAAGCCGTCCTACGGCCTGACTGACGGTGAAATCGCCAAGATGCTCAAGGATTCGTTCCAGTATGCCAGTGACGACAAGGTCGCCCGCGTGTTGCGTGAGCAGCAAGTCGATGCCCAGCGCCTGCTTGAGGCAGTGCAGGGCGCCCTTGAGGCCGACGGCGAGCGCCTGCTGGACGCTGAAGAACGCCTGGTCATCGACCTGCAGATGCAGGAACTGGCCCAATTGATGAAAGGCACCGATGGCTATGCCATCGAACAACAGACCAAGCGCCTTTCACACGTAACCGATGCCTTTGCCGCCCGTCGTATGAACCAGACGGTAAAAGCCGCCCTGGCGGGACGCAACCTGAATGAAATTGAGGAATAACTGATGCCACGGGTCATTTTTCTGCCACACGCCGAGCATTGCCCGGACGGTATGGTCGTGGAGGCTGAGACCGGCAAGTCCCTTCTCGACGTCGCCCATGACAACCACATCGAGATCGAAAGTGCCTGTGGTGGCGTCAATGCCTGTACCACCTGTCACTGCATTATCCGCGAAGGTTTCAACAGTCTCAAAGAGGCCGATGAACTGGAAGAGGACTATCTTGATCGGGCGTGGGGCCTGGAGCCCACATCGCGCCTGAGCTGTCAGGCCAAAGTGGGAACCGAAGACCTCACCGTCGAAATTCCGAAGTATTCGCTCAACCATGCGGCCGAAGCGCCGCACTGATTCAAGGAAGTGTCATGAGTCTTAAATGGGTTGATGTGTTGGAAATTGCGATCCAATTGGCTGAAACCAAGCCAGATGTGGATCCGCGCTATGTGCGCTTTGTCGATCTCCATAACTGGGTTGTAGCGTTGCCGGAATTTGATGACGATCATAGTCGTGGTGGCGAGAAGGTGCTTGAGGCCATTCAGGCCGCCTGGATCGAAGAAGCAGACTGAGTCCTTTTTACGCAGTTAGGCAATACCCAAGAACCCGCGTATAATTCGCGGGTTTAATTTTTCGCAAATTACCGTTTCTGGAGTTACACCATGGCTGTTCAACGTACTTTCTCCATCATCAAGCCTGACGCTGTTGCAAAAAACGTCATCGGCGAGATCACCACTCGTTTCGAAAAAGCCGGCCTGAAGGTTGTAGCTTCGAAACTCAAGCAACTGTCCAAGGCTGAAGCTGAAGGCTTCTACGCTGAGCACAGCGCTCGTGGGTTCTTCGGCGACCTGGTTGCCTTCATGATCTCCGGTCCTGTTGTTGTACAGGTTCTGGAAGGCGAAAACGCTATCGCTCTGAACCGTGAGCTGATGGGCGCTACCAACCCTAAAGAAGCAGCTGCCGGCACCATCCGTGCTGACTTCGCTGATTCCATCGACGCCAACGCTGTACACGGTTCGGACTCCGAAGCCGCTGCTGCTCGCGAAATCTCGTACTTCTTCGCAGCTACTGAAGTAACCACTCGCTAAGCATTGGCTTAAAGAGTGAAGGTGAATCCATGACTACATCGACTGTAAAAACCAACCTGCTGGGTCTGACTCAACAGGAAATGGAAAAATTCTTCGACTCAATCGGGGAGAAGCGTTTCCGTGCCGGTCAGGTAATGAAGTGGATTCACCACTTTGGCGTCGACGATTTCGACGCCATGACGAACGTCAGCAAGGCCCTGCGCGACAAGCTCAAGGCGATTGCCGAGGTTCGTGGTCCCGAGGTTGTCAGCGAGGACATCTCCAGCGACGGCACCCGTAAGTGGGTGGTGCGCGTGGCGTCCGGCAGTTGCGTCGAGACCGTCTACATTCCCCAGGGCAAACGCGGCACCTTGTGCGTTTCGTCCCAGGCAGGCTGTGCCCTGGACTGCAGTTTCTGCTCCACCGGCAAGCAAGGCTTCAATAGCAACCTCACCGCCGCCGAAGTCATCGGCCAGGTGTGGATTGCCAACAAATCCTTTGGCAGCGTACCGGCGACCGTCGACCGTGCCATCACCAACGTGGTGATGATGGGCATGGGTGAGCCGCTGCTGAACTTCGACAACGTGGTTGCGGCCATGCACCTGATGATGGACGACCTGGGCTACGGTATCTCCAAGCGCCGTGTGACCCTGTCGACCTCCGGCGTGGTGCCGATGATCGACGAGCTGTCCAAGCACATCGATGTCTCCCTGGCGTTGTCGCTGCACGCACCCAATGACGCATTGCGTAACCAATTGGTGCCGATCAACAAGAAGTATCCGCTTAAGATGCTCCTCGAATCTTGCCAGCGCTATATGTCGTCCCTGGGCGAAAAACGCGTGCTGACCATCGAGTACACCTTGCTCAAAGACATCAACGACAAGGTTGAGCACGCAGTCGAGATGATCGAGTTGCTCAAGAACACCCCGTGCAAGATCAACCTGATTCCGTTCAACCCGTTTCCCCATTCTGGCTACGAGCGGCCGAGCAACAACGCCATCCGTCGTTTCCAGGATCAACTGCACCAGGCAGGTTTCAATGTCACGGTCCGCACCACCCGTGGTGAAGACATCGACGCCGCTTGTGGCCAATTGGTAGGACAGGTGCTGGATCGCACCCGTCGTAGCGAGCGTTATATCGCCGTGCGCGAATTGAGCGCCGACAGCGATCTGGCGCAGAACGCCGCGACACGAACCTGAGAGAGGAACTCTATGCCCCTGCGCCTTGCGCTGCTGTTGCTTGTTGCCAGCCTGTCGGTTGGCTGTGTTTCATCGGGCTCTGATAGCCCGTTGCAAACCGGCAAGGGCCGTGACGAAGCGCGTGCTGCCTATGTGCAGCTGGGGCTGGGTTACCTGCGCCAGGGCTTGAGCGAGCAGGCCAAGGTGCCGCTGCAAAAGGCCCTGGCCCTCGACGGCCAGGATGCCGACGCCAATGCGGGGCTGGCCCTGGTGTTCCAGGCCCAGGCCGAGCCCGAGCTGGCCGACCAGTATTACCAGAAGGCCCTGGCGGTTCGCCCCTATGACCCGCGCCTGCTCAACAACTACGGCAGCTTCTTGTTCCAGCAGGAGCGTTATAAGCAAGCGTCCGCTTATTTCCAGCAAGCAGCCACTGATACCCTATATCCTGAACGTTCGCGGGTTTTCGAGAACCTGGGAGTGACGTCCGTGCGCCTCGGCCAGCGTGAAGACGCCCGCCGGCAGCTGGAAAAGGCCCTGCACCTGAACCAGCGCCAGCCACGGGCCTTGCTCGAAATGGCCCAGTTGTCGTTTGAAGACAGGCATTATGTGCCGGCACGTGACTATTACGAGCGTTTTAGCCTGCTCAGTGGGCAAAATGCACGTAGTCTATTGCTGGGTGTGCGCCTGGCCACGGTTCATGAAGAACGCGACAAGGCCGCACGTTTTGGCCAGCAATTAGAACGACTCTATCCCGGTACGCCGGAATATCAGCAATACCTGTCGGAGCAATGATGAAAGCCGCGCACCCGGAAGTTGTAGCCGCTAATCGCGTAAACCCAGGCGAGACCTTGCGTCAGGCCCGCGAAAGCAATGGTTGGTCGCTGGAAGACGTGGCCCTCAAGCTCAATTTGACCACCTCTTCCCTGGGCAACCTGGAAAACGGCGCGTTCGACAAACTGCCAGGGCATACCTTCGCCCGTGGCTATATCCGTGCCTATGCCAAGCTGCTGGGCATCGACCAGGCCATCCTGGTCCAGCAATTCGACCAGTTCACCGGCACCGACTCCCAGGGCAGCAACGTACACGGTCTTGGCCGTATTGAAGAACCTGTGCGGGTTTCCCACACTATTTTGCGAATTGTCAGCCTGCTGCTGCTGATTGCAGTGATCGGTGGTGGTTTTATCTGGTGGCAGGACCAGACCTCGCTGCGCAGCAAGGACCTGATCAGCAACGCCCTGGAGCACGTCGAAGTCGAAAGCGCCGACGGCACCACCCAGATTCATCCCCTGGACGAGCCGGAAGACCAGGCCGTCGCCCAGGGCCAGGCCGCTCCCGAAACCCCTCTTGACCTGCAGGCGGGCCAGCCACCGGCCGAGGCCGGCAGTGAAGCGGCGCCTGCCGCCGTAGCGCCGGCGCCAGCCGCACCCGTAACCCAGGCGCCGGTCACTGCGGCCCAGGTGCCTGTCATACCGGCTCCGGTCGCGCCAGCCGCGCCAACGGTTGCCGCACCTGCTGCCCAGGTGCCTGCTGGTGTGGCGGGTGATGGCCGCCTCCTGATTACCTATGTCGCTGACTGCTGGACACAAGTCACCGACGGCAATGGCAAGGTCCTGTTCAGTGCTTTGAAGCGTAAGGGAGATACGCTTGAGCAGGTCGGCAAGCCTCCTTTGACGCTGCGTCTGGGCTTTGCCCGTGGCGCGCAAGTGGCCTACAACGGCCAGCCTGTAGACGTGGCGCCCTTCACCAGTGGCGAGACTGCTCGCCTGAAATTGGGACAATAGTCATGCACGGCGAATCTCCAATCAAACGTCGCGTATCGCGCAAAATCTGGGTCGGCTCCGTACCGGTGGGTGGCGATGCCCCCATCGCAGTGCAGAGCATGACCAACAGCGACACCAATGACGTAGCGGCCACCGTGGCCCAGATCAACCGCCTGGAAGCCGCAGGCGTCGATATCGTGCGGGTTTCCGTGCCGGATATGGACGCTGCCGAGGCCTTCGGTCGCATCAAGCAACTGGTCAAGGTGCCACTGGTCGCCGATATTCACTTCGACTACAAGATCGCGTTGCGCGTGGCCGAACTGGGTGTCGACTGCCTGCGGATCAACCCGGGCAATATCGGTCGCGAAGACCGGGTGCGTGCCGTGGTCGACGCTGCCCGTGATCGCGGGATCCCGATCCGCATCGGGGTCAACGCCGGTTCCCTGGAAAAAGACCTGCAAAAGAAATACGGCGAGCCCACCCCGGCCGCCCTGGTCGAGTCGGCACTGCGCCATGTCGAGCACCTTGAACGCCTGAATTTCCAGGACTTCAAGGTCAGCGTAAAGGCCTCCGACGTGTTCATGGCGGTAGAAGCCTACCGCCTGCTGGCCAAGGAAATCGTGCAGCCGTTGCACCTGGGCATCACCGAAGCCGGTGGTTTGCGCTCAGGCACAGTGAAATCTGCGGTGGGTCTCGGTATGCTGCTGGCCGACGGGATTGGCGATACCATTCGCATCTCCCTGGCGGCGGACCCGGTAGAGGAAGTGAAAGTCGGCTACGACATTCTCAAATCCCTGCATCTACGTTCCCGTGGCATCAATTTTATTGCCTGCCCGAGTTGCTCGCGGCAGAACTTCGACGTGGTGAAAACCATGAACGAGTTGGAAGTACGCCTGGAAGACCTGCTGGTGCCGCTGGATGTCGCGGTGATCGGTTGCGTGGTCAACGGGCCGGGTGAGGCCAAGGAGGCCCATGTGGGCCTGACCGGCGGTACCCCGAACCTGATTTACATCGACGGCAAACCGTCGCAAAAATTGACGAATGATAATCTGGTGGATCAGTTGGAACGGCTGATCCGCGAGAAAGCGGCCGAGAAGGTCGCCTCTGACGCAGCGCTGATCGCTCGCGGCTGATCGAATGAATTTAAGGATTTGATGTGAGCAAGTCTCTGCAAGCCATTCGTGGCATGAACGACATCCTGCCCGAACAGACGCCCCTGTGGCGCTATTTCGAGAGCACGGTCGCGCGCCTGTTGGATAACTACGGTTACAAGCAGATCCGCATGCCAATCGTCGAGTTCACCGAGCTGTTCAAGCGCTCCATTGGTGAAGTGACCGACATCGTCGAAAAAGAGATGTACACCTTTGAAGACCGCAACGGCGACTCCCTGACCCTGCGCCCGGAAGGCACCGCTGCGTGCGTGCGCGCCGTGCTCGAACATGGCATCACCGGTGGTGGCCAGACCCAGAAGCTGTGGTACATCGGCCCGATGTTCCGCCACGAGCGTCCGCAAAAAGGCCGTTATCGCCAGTTCCACCAGATCGGTTGCGAAGTCTTCAACCTCGATGGCCCGGACATCGATGCCGAGCTGATCGTGCTGACCTGGCGCCTGTGGGGCCAATTGGGCATCCGCGACGCGGTCAAGCTCGAGCTCAACAGCCTGGGCACCAGTGAATCCCGTGGTCGCTACCGTGAAGCGCTGGTCGAGTACCTGTCCGCCCACCTGGACAAGCTTGATGAAGACAGCCAGCGTCGCCTGAAGACCAACCCGTTGCGCGTCCTCGATACCAAGAACGCCGACACCCAGGCGGTGCTGGTCGATGCGCCGAAAATGGCCGACTACCTGGACGACGAATCCCGCACGCACTTCGAGGGCCTCAAGGCTCGCCTGGACGCGGCCGGGATTCCCTACGTGATCAACCCCAAGTTGGTGCGCGGCCTCGATTACTACAGCAAGACCGTGTTCGAGTGGGTCACCGACAAGCTCGGTGCCCAGGGCACCGTGTGTGCCGGTGGCCGTTACGACGGCCTGGTCGAGCAGATGGGCGGCAAGCCGACCACCGGCGTGGGTTTTGCCATGGGCATCGAGCGCCTGATCCTGCTGCTGGAAACCCTGGAGCAGATCCCTGAAGAAATTTCCCGTCAGGTGGATGTGTACCTGTGCGCCTTTGGCGAGGCGGCCGAACTGGCAGGCCTGGCCTTGAGCGAACAGTTGCGCGACCAACTGCCGAGCCTGCGCCTGCTGGTCAATGCCGGCGCGGGCAGCTTCAAGAGCCAATTCAAGAAAGCCGACAAGAGCGGTGCGTTGTACGCGCTGATCCTGGGCGACGATGAACTGGCCCAGCAAGTGGTAAGTGTCAAACCCCTGCGTGGCCAGGGCGAACAACAAAGCATTGCCTTTGATGCGCTTGCTGCGCACTTGGCCACCTGCATCGTGCAGGGTTGAAGCTGTCAAACAGCCGAATTTAGCGATTAAGGAGTATTGGGGTGTCGAGTACTGAAGATGATCAACTGGCCGAGTTCAAAGACTGGTGGCAGCGTAACGGCAAACCCCTGGTAACTGGCGGCCTGCTGGCGCTGGTGGTGGTGTTCGGTTGGCAGGCGTTCCAGAAGTATCAGGGCAATCAGTCGCAAGGCGCCTCGATGCTCTATCAGCAACTGCTGGAAACCACGCTGACGCCCACTGGCAAGCCTGACCCTGCCCAAGTGGCGGACCTGGCCGGCAAGCTGAAAAACGAATTTGGCGGTAGCACCTACGCCCAATACGGCAGCCTGTTCGTCGCGAAAGTCGCGGTCGATACCGGCAAGCTGGATGACGCAGCCTCCGAGCTCAAAGCCATCGCCGACAAGCCGAGCAACCCGACCCTGGGTGAAATCGCGCGTCAGCGCCTGGCCCAGGTCCTGGCCGCACAGAACAAGGCCGACGAAGCACTGAAACTGCTCGACGGCGATGCTGACAAGGCATTTGTAGCCACTCGCGAAGAGCTCAAGGGTGACCTGCTGGTCCAATTGGGTCGTACCGATGAAGCCAATGCTGCGTACCAAAAAGCCAAGGCTGCGCTGTCTGATGAAGCAGCGGTCGGTGGCTTACAAATCAAGCTGGACGACTTGGCCAAAGGGGATGCGTGACGTGATCCGTTGGAAACATGCAGCATTGCTGGCTCTGGCCGTTTTGGCCGCGGGTTGCAGCAGCAACAGCAAAAAAGAACTGCCTCCGGCCGAGCTGACCAGCTTCAAGGAAGAAGTGGTCCTGCAAAAGCAGTGGAGCCGCTCCATCGGTGACGGCCAGGGCGACACCTACAACATGTTGGTACCGGCAATCGACGGTGACAACATTGTGGCCGCTGACGTGACGGGCGTGGTGATCTCCATGGATCGCATGAACGGCGACGTCAAGTGGAAGAAAGACCTCGAACTCCCGGTTTCCGGCGCCGTCGGCGTGGGTTACGGCATGGTGATGATCGGCACGCTCAAAGGCGAAGTCGTGGCCCTGGATTCGAGCAGCGGTGAAGAGAAATGGCGCGCTCGCGTGACCAGTGAAGTTCTCGCGCCGCCTGCCACCAACGGCGATATCGTCGTGGTGCAGACCCAGGATGACCGTGTCATCGGCCTCGACGCCAGCACCGGTGAGCAGCGCTGGCTGTACGACAGCACCCCTGCGGTGCTGACGTTGCGCGGTACCAGTGGTCCGGTTGTGACCAATAACCTGGCGCTGGCAGGTCTGTCGACCGGTAAAGTGGTCGCCCTGGATACCCAGAACGGCGTGCCGGCCTGGGAATCGCGGGTCGCCATTCCACAAGGTCGTTCCGAGCTGGACCGGGTCGTGGACATCGATGGCGGCTTGCTGCTGTCGGGTGAAACCCTGTACGTCGCCACTTACCAGGGCCGTGTCGCGGCGCTGGACCTGCAAAGCGGTCGCGTCCTCTGGCAGCGTGATGCTTCCAGCTACGCCGGTGTTGCCCAGGGTTTTGGCAGCGTCTACGTGAGCCTGGCATCCGGCACCGTTGAAAGTGTCGACGAGCGTTCCACCACTGCCCTGTGGAGCAATGACTCGCTGGCTCGCCGTCAACTGTCGGCGCCAGAAGTGTTCTCCAGCTATGTAGCGGTAGGCGACCTGGAAGGTTACCTGCACCTGCTGAGCCAGGTGGATGGTCGCTTTGTCGGCCGTGAACGTATCGACAGCGACGGCCTGCGCGCGCGTCCGCTGGTAGTAGGCAACATGCTTTATGTGTTTGGTAACAGCGGCAAGCTGGAAGCCCTGACCATCAAGTAAGAACTATGCTTGGGGTAACCCCCCAGGCGGCCCTGCTTCGGCAGGGCATGCGGCACCTTCGGGTGTTGCCCCGAGCACCAGCCGCTGCCTTGCAGCGGCTTTTGTATTTTCTGAAATAACGCAGTGGAGAGCCGCATGGTTCCCGTAATCGCCCTGGTGGGCCGACCTAACGTCGGCAAGTCCACCTTGTTCAACCGCCTGACCAGGACTCGCGACGCCATCGTCGGCGACTTGTCCGGTCTGACCCGTGATCGCCAATACGGTGAGGCAAAGTGGCAAGGGCGCTCCTACATTATTGTCGACACCGGTGGTATCTCCGGTGACGAGCATGGCATGGACGAAAAGATGGCCGAGCAGTCGCTGCTGGCCATCGAAGAAGCTGATGTTGTGTTGTTCCTGGTGGACGCCCGCGCCGGCTATACCGCTGCCGACCAGATGATCGGCGAGCACCTGCGCAAGCGTAACAAGCGCTCCTATTTGATCGCCAACAAGATCGACAACATCGACCCTGAGGCGGCCCGTGCCGAATTCAGCCCGATGGGCCTGGGGGACGCGATTCCGGTCGCCGGTGCCCACGGTCGCGGCATCACCCAGATGCTGGAAATCGCCCTGCGCGACTTCCCCAAGGATGACGCCGACGAAGTTGAAGGTGAAGAGGAGATCGTCGCCGAAGGCGAGGAAGCCAAGCGCATTCCTGGCCCAAGCGAAAAAGACGGGATCAAGATCGCCATCATCGGCCGCCCGAACGTGGGCAAGTCGACCCTGGTCAACCGCATGCTCGGTGAAGACCGGGTAATCGTCTACGATCAGCCTGGCACCACCCGTGACAGCATCTACATCCCGTTCGAGCGTAACGACGAGAAGTACACGCTGATCGACACCGCCGGTGTGCGCAAGCGCGGCAAGATCCACGAGGAAGTCGAAAAGTTCTCGGTGGTCAAGACCCTGCAGGCGATCAAAGACGCCAACGTCGTGATCTTCGTCATGGACGCCCGCGAAGGCGTGGTCGACCACGACCTCAACCTGCTGGGCTTTGCCCTGGAGGCCGGTCGGGCACTGGTGATCGCGATCAACAAGTGGGACGGCATGACCCCGAGCGAGCGTGACTTCGTCAAGGTCGAGCTGCAACGTCGGTTGTTCTTCGTCGACTTCGCCGATATCCACTTTATCTCGGCGTTGCACGGCACTGGCGTGGGCAACCTCTACGCCTCGGTGCAGAACTCGTTCAAGTCCGCGGTTACCCGCTGGCCGACCAACCGCCTGACCCAGATCCTCGAAGACGCGGTGGGCGAACACGCGCCACCGATGGTCAATAACCGCCGGATCAAGCTGCGTTACGCCCACTTGGGGGGTGCCAACCCGCCGATTATCGTGATCCACGGTAACCAGATCGAGAAGGTGCCCAAGTCCTACGTGCGTTACCTGGAAAACACCTACCGCCGCGTCTTGAAGCTGGTCGGCACGCCGATCCGCATCGAGTTCAAAGGTGGCGAGAACCCGTACGAAGGTAACAAGAACAGCCTGACTGACCGCCAAGTGAACAAGAAACGTCGCTTGATGAGCCACAACAAGAAGGCTGACAAAAAGCGTAAAGACCGCCGCTGATAGTGGAGCGCGCTTGTGTGGAAGCGGGCTTGCCCGCGATAGCGACAGGTCAGACACCGATGTGCTGACTGACCCACCGTCATCCCAGGCAAGCCAGCTCTTATGTAAGTTAGGCGTTACCCAAGAAGGGGCTCTGAACGAGCCCTTTTTTGTGCCTCACGATTGACCCTTCGGCGCTTGCAGCTTACAACTTGTAACTCACCGCCAGGGGCCCACCGAATGATCACCAGCAAGTTGCCAAATGTCGGCACCACCATTTTCACCACCATGTCGCAACTCGCTGCCGAAACCGGCGCGCTGAACCTGTCCCAGGGCTTCCCCGACTTCAACGGCCCCCAGGCCTTGCTCGACGCGGTGGGTAAACACGTTGCCAGTGGCCATAACCAATACGCACCGATGACCGGCCTGCCGGCCCTGCGCCAGCAAGTGGCGGCCAAGATCGCCCGCAGCTATGGCGTGCAGGTTTGTCCCGACAGCGAAGTCACCATCACCCCCGGCGCCACCCAGGCGATCTTCTGTGCGATCCAAGCGGTGATCCGCAGCGGTGATGAAGTAATCGTCTTCGACCCGTGCTACGACAGCTATGAGCCGGCGGTGGAGTTGGCCGGTGGGCGGTGCGTGCATGTGCCATTGGCGCCGGGGGATTTCAGCCTGGATTTCGAGCAGATCAGGGCCGCGCTGTCCCCGCGTACGCGCATGATCATCCTCAACACCCCGCACAACCCCAGCGGTGCCCTGATCAGCCGTGCCGAGCTGGACCAGCTGGCCGAACTGATCCGTGACCGTGATCTCTACCTGGTCAGCGATGAGGTCTACGAGCACCTGGTATTCGATGGTGTGCCCCATGTCAGCGTCCTGGCCCACGAAGAGCTGTATCCGCGCGCGTTCGTGGTCAGCTCCTTTGGCAAGACCTATCACGTCACCGGCTGGAAAACCGGCTACGTGGTGGCGCCCGCGGCCTTGAGTACCGAGCTGCGCAAGGTACATCAATACGTCAGCTTCTGCGGTGTAACGCCGTTGCAGTACGCCCTGGCCGACTTTATGGCCGAGCACCCGGAACATGTCGAAGAACTGCCGGCCTTCTACCAGGCCAAGCGCGACCTGTTCTGCGATCTGCTGGCTCCCTCGCGTTTTAGTTTTGCGCGGGTGCCCGGTACTTACTTTCAACTGGTGGACTACTCACAGATTCGCCCGGACCTGGATGACGTGGCCATGTCGCTGTGGATGACCCGCGAGCATGGCGTGGCGACAATTCCGGTCTCGGTGTTCTACCAGAATCCACCTCAAGGCCAGCGCCTGGTGCGCCTGTGCTTTGCCAAACGCGAGGAGACGCTGCGCCAAGCAGCTGAGAAACTATGCGTGATCTAAGTGCTTTACCCGACCTGAACATCGCCCTGGTACAGACCACCCTGGCCTGGCATGACCGCCAGGCCAACCTGGAGCATTTTGAACTGTTGCTGGAGCAGGCCAGGGGCGCCGACCTGATCGTGCTGCCGGAAATGTTCACCACCGGCTTCTCCATGGCGTCCGAAGCGCTGGCCGAAGCGGAGCAGGGGCCGACCCATAAGTGGCTCAAGGCCCAGGCGCAGAAGTACAACGCGGTGATTACCGGCAGCGTGATCATCCAGGCGGCCGATGGCAGCCACCGCAACCGCCTGTTGTGGGCGCGGCCCGATGGTGAGGTGCTGCACTACGACAAGCGCCATCTGTTTCGCATGGCCGGTGAGCATAATCACTACACCCCCGGCGAGCGCCAGGTGCAGTTCGAGCTCAAGGGCTGGCGGATTCGCCCGCTGATCTGCTACGACCTGCGCTTCCCGGTGTGGAGTCGCGACGCCCAGGATACCGACCTGCTGCTGTACACCGCCAACTGGCCGGGTGCGCGGCGCCAGCACTGGAACCGCCTGTTGCCGGCCCGGGCCATCGAAAACCTGTGTTATGTGGCGGCGGTGAACCGGGTGGGCACGGACGGCAAGGGTTTTGCCTACACCGGGGACAGCCAGGTCCTGGACTTCCAGGGCGAAAGCCTGCTGAGCGCGGGGGAGGCGGACGGGGTGTTCCAGGTGTGCCTGGAGGCGGCGCAGTTGGCGGAGTATCGTCAAAAATTCCCGGCAAACCTGGATGCCGATGCCTTCACATTCCTGTGACTGATCGTTCCCACGCTCCGCGTGGGAACGCCTCCAGTGACGCTCCGCGTAGTGCCTTTAAGAGCGGACGCAGAGCGTCCTGAGGTGCATTCCCACGCGGAGCGTGGGAACGATCAGGGCAGCGTTACGCCGCTTTCGCTTCCAGCTGGCTCAACGAACGGTTCAGCGCGCTGAACACCGCCTTGAAGCTGGCCGTGGTGATGTTTTCATCAATCCCCACACCATGCACCGGACGCTCGCCGTTCACGCGCAGTTCAATGTAAGCGGCAGCCTTGGCGTTAGTGCCCGCGCCAATCGCGTGCTCGTTGTAGTCCATGATCTCGACCCCAATCGGCAGGCCGGCCACCAGCGCTTCCAGCGCACCATTGCCCTTGCCGTGCCAGCGCAGGTTGGTTTCGCCCTGGCCCTTGCCGGAGACTTCAACTTCTACCGAGCTGTTGCCGTTTTCTTCCTGCAGGCGATGGCTGACCAAGGCGTACGGGGTGTTGGCTTGCAGGTATTCGCGCTGCAATAACGCGTGGATCTGCGCGGCGGTCATTTCCAGGCCCACGCGGTCGGTCTCGGCCTGTACCACCTGGCTGAATTCGATCTGCATGCGGCGTGGCAAGCTGATGCCGTATTCCTGCTCCAGCAGGTAGGCGATGCCGCCCTTGCCCGACTGGCTGTTGACGCGGATCACCGCCTCGTAGCTGCGGCCAATATCGGCCGGGTCGATCGGCAAGTACGGCACTTCCCACAAGGCATCCGGTTTCTGCTGGGCGAAGCCCTTGCGGATTGCATCCTGGTGCGAGCCGGAGAACGCGGTGTGGACCAGGTCGCCGACATACGGGTGACGTGGGTGCACCGGGATCTGGTTGCACTCTTCGACCACTTTGCGTACGCCGTCGATGTCGGAAAAGTCCAGCCCAGGGTTCACGCCCTGGGTGTAGAGGTTCAATGCCACGGTGACCAGGTCGACGTTACCGGTACGCTCGCCATTGCCGAACAGGCAGCCTTCGACACGGTCGGCGCCGGCCATCAGGCCCAGCTCGGTGGCCGCGACGCCAGTGCCACGGTCGTTGTGGGTGTGCAGGCTGATGATCACGCTGTCACGACGGTTGATATGGCGACCGAACCACTCGATCTGGTCGGCATAGATATTGGGCGTGGCGCATTCCACGGTGGCCGGCAGGTTGAGGATCATCTTGTGCTCGGGTGTCGGGTTCCACACCTCGATCACCGCGTCGCACACTTCCTTGGCGAACGAAAGTTCCGTGGCGCTGAACGTCTCCGGGGAATACTCGAAGGTCCACTGGGTTTCCGGCTGCTGGGCGGCGTATTTGACGAACAGCTTGGCGGCGTCGACCGCGATGGCCTTGATCCCGTCCTTGTCCTGGTTGAACACAATACGGCGGAAGGACGGCGAGGTGGCGTTGTACAAGTGCACGATGGCTTTCTTGGCGCCGCGCAGGGATTCAAAAGTCCGTGCGATCAAGTCTTCACGGCCCTGGGTCAGCACCTGGATGGTGGTGTCCTCGGGGATATGGTTGTCTTCGATCAGGGTACGGACGAAGTCGAAGTCAGTCTGCGACGCGGCCGGGAACGAGGCCTCGATTTCTTTCACGCCCACGGCGACCAGGGTTTTCCAGAAGCGCAGTTTCTTCACCGCATCCATCGGCTCGATCAGCGACTGGTTGCCGTCGCGCAAGTCGGAGCTGCACCAGATCGGCGCGCTGGTGATGGTTTTCGATGGCCAGGTGCGGTCCGGGATATCAATGGTCGGGAACGCGCGGTATTTAGACGACGGGTCTTTGAGCATGCTCATCAGAAGAATCCTTGTTGTAGGGCCGAGAAGAGGCGGCCTGCCAGAAAGCGTTTATTGGATAAAACCGGGGGGCGAGGCAGATCGATTCAGCCTGGCAGTCGTGCGCTGACGAGGCACAGGCTGCGGTGCTGGCGGAGCTGAATGAGGGTGTGAGAGGTTTTCATAAGCTCAACCCTAACCGCCGGGGTGAAAGATGGCAAGCAGTCGAAAAAAATTGAGAGAAGTTCTGCTATTGCTGTAGGAAACGAGATTTTATTGTGCTGAAGGTCTAGAGGCTTTGTTTTGTTTGCGTAAGGCTTTCCAGATGCGCAATCAGCGGCGATGGGGCTGGCGCCGTCGCATGCAAGCCCGCGATGGCGCCAGTGTGCCCAGCGATCACATCAAGGCTGGAACGCGCCAATAAAGATCGCCGGGTCCACCCGTGCATCATTCAAGCTGACATTCCAATGCATATGCGGCCCGGTCGCCCGGCCCGTCGAACCGACCTTGCCGACCACCGCCCCGCGCACCAATTGCTGGCCTACCTTCACGTCAATCTTCGACATATGGCAGAACATGCTGATAAAGCCCTGGCCATGGTCGACAAACACGGTGTTGCCATTGAAGAAGTAATTACCCACCAGGATCACCTTGCCATTGGCCGGCGTCTTGATCGGCGTGCCGGCGGGCACCGCGAAGTCCAGACCTGAATGCGGGTTGCGCTCTTCACCGTTGAAGAAGCGGCGCACGCCGAACCTGCTCGACAGCGGACCGTTCACCGGCTTGTCCAGCACCAGGTTGCTCGGCAGGTTCGGGCTGAAGCTGCGGTAAGCCTTGAGCTGTACGGCCAACTCGCCTTCGATGCGCTTGAGTTGCGCCGGGGCGGGGTTGACCTGGCTTTTGTTCTTCAGGGTGATGCGCTGTTCCGGGTACTTTTTGTAGCCGACGATAAACGGCAGGGTGCGCCCGCCACTGCTGATGCGCTCGTTACCGGGCTTGACCGTCAACGGGATGCCGACAATCGCCAGCCAGTTGTCCTGTTCCTTGACCACCAGCACCGGCTTGCCCTGATAGGTGGCTTTTGGCGCGGCGGCCCCAGGGCCCAGGTCGACCACGGCCACGCCACCGGGCACCGGCTTGTTCAGGGTGCGGGTGATGTAGCTGTCGGCATGGGCATTGAAGGCGAGGCACAGCAACATCAACAGGCTAAATAGACGAGGCATCAATCAATCCAGTAATGAAAGGGTGACGGGGGTCAGGTGGTTATCTTCGACCCGCACTTGCAATTGGCCTTCACCGAGGCGCGCGGTCAGGCGCTGGCCGGTGTGGGTTTGCGCGGCAGTGCGAATGGCCTGGCCGCGCTCGTCCAGCAGGATGCTGTAGCCACGGCCCAGGGTCGCCAGCGGGCTGACCACCTGCAACGTCTGCACCTGGCTTTGCAGTTGCAGGCGCCGCGCCTTGAGGCCTTCGCGCATGGCCCGGGGCAGGCGTTCGGCGAGGCTGTCCAGGCGTTGGCGCAGCAGGGCCAGTTGCCGCCCCGGATGCTGGCCGGCCAGACGCGTTTCCAGGCGGATCAGGCGCTCGCGCCGGGTATTGAGGCTGCGCTCGAACGCACGGCGCAGGCGCATGTCCAGGTCATCCAGGCGCTGGGCCTGCTGGCGCAGGCGCTCACCGGGGTGGCGCAGGCGCCGGGCCATGCCTTCCAGGCGCAGACGGTCGTGGGTCAGGCGGTTGCGCATCAGCATCACCAGGCGCCGGTGCAGGCTTTCGACCTGGCGCACCAGGTTGCTCGCATCCGGCGCCAGCAGCTCAGCAGCCGCCGACGGCGTGGGCGCGCGTACGTCGGCCACGAAGTCACTGATGGACACATCGGTCTCATGGCCGACCGCACTGACGATAGGCGTGACACAGGCATCGATGGCCCGCGCCACGGCTTCTTCGTTGAAGCACCAGAGGTCTTCCAGGGAGCCACCACCCCGGGCCAGGATCAGCGCATCGAAACCACGGGCATCCGCCAGCTTGAGGGCGCGGACAATCTGCGCCACGGCTTCGCGGCCCTGCACGGCGGTGGGGATCAGGGTCAGTTGCACGTTCGGTGCGCGGCGGCCGAACACACTGATGATGTCGCGGATCACCGCACCTGTGGGCGAGCTGATAATCCCGATGCGCTGCGGGTGGGCCGGCAGAGGCACCTTGCGCTCGGCACTGAACAGCCCTTCGGCGCTGAGTTTTTCCTTCAGGGCATCGAAGGCCAGGCGCAACGCACCATCACCGGCGGGCTCCACGGTGTCGAGGATCAACTGATAGTCGCCACGCCCCTCGAACAGCGAGACCTTGCCGCGCACCTTGACCGCCAGGCCATCCTTCAGCGCCTGGCGCACCCGCGCAGCGTTATTGCGAAACAGCGCACAACGCACCTGCGCGCCGCTGTCCTTGAGGGTGAAATACACATGGCCGGAGGCCGGGCGGGCGAGGTTGGAGATCTCGCCTTCGACCCAGATATTGCTGAACACGTCCTCCAGCAACACCCGCGCGCGGCCGTTGAGCTGGCTGACCGTCAGGACTTCGCGGTCCAGGCCCAGGCGGGCAAACGGGTCTTTAATCATGGCAAGAGATCTTTAGTCATGGGCGGCAGTTTATAGGCATTCGCCCAAGGTTTGACAGAACTGCGCCACCAACGCGCTCGGCGCCTGCGCGCAGGCCAGGGCCACGGTGCTATGAGCATCGGGGTCGGCCAGGGGCAGGAAGTGAATATTGGCCGGGGCAATGTCGCGCATCGACTCGGGCAGCAGGGCAATGCCAAACCCGGCCTGGATCAACTGCAACTGGGTGGTCTTGCGCGACATCACCCGGGCGGCCTTGGGGAAAAATCCGGCACGCATGCACAACTCGGCTGACAGGTAACTCAGGCCGCCGCGTTGCGGGTGGGGGATCGAGATAAAGGCTTCGTCTTTCAATTGCGCCAGTTCAATGGCCGATGTGTGCCCGGCCAAACGGTGGGCCGGCGGGACGGCCAGCAACAGTGGCTCCTTATATAAAGGCACGATGCGCACCCCTTCGCGCTGGCGCAGCACCGGCAGGCGGAGGAGGCCGACCTCCAGGCGACCCTCGGCAATCTCCTCCAACTGCGCTTCGGAGGACAGTTTGGCGATATCCAGCGACACCCCGGGGCACTGCTCCAGCCAGGTGCTGATCCCGCGCAGCATCCGTCCACTCATCGGCACCGTACTGGAATGGCTCAGGCGCAGGGTGCCGAGCTGGCCGTGGCCGACCTGGGTCGCCAGTTCACTGGCCTTGTGCAACTCGCCCAGCAGGTTGCGTGCCCGTGGATAAAACGCTTCGCCGGCTGCCGTGAGTCTGGGTTGGCGGGCGGTGCGCTCGAACAGCGGCGTGTGCAGGAAGTTTTCCAGCTCCTTGATCTGCCGGCTAAGGGCCGATTGCGCGACAAACAGGCGCTCAGCGGCGGCGCTGAAGCTGCCGCTCTCGGCGATTTCAACGAAGTAACGCAGTTGCCGGGTGGAAATCACGAGTCATGCCTTTTCGAGATAGGTGGAGGGCCTGGAAGATATTAGTCGCAACTCATCCGCTTGGCTAAAGTGAGGGCCATCACTGACAAGGAATATTGCATGAGCCTGGTTGAATTGATGGGGCAGTGGTCGTTCGGGACGGTGGACTGGCTGGTGATCGGCCTGGGGATTGCCCTGGCCTATATCGTGTTTGGCATCGCCGGATTTGGCACGGCACTGGTGGCCGGGCCGATCCTGATTATGTTTATGCCGTTGTCGAAGATTATCCCGCTACTGGTGCTGCTGGATTTTGTTGCAGCGTTTGGCAACCTGCTGCAATCGCGGCGGGATGTGGTTAGGCCGGAGCTGCTGCGATTACTGCCGTGCATGGCCATTGGCTGCATCCTCGGCGTGGTCTTCTTGCTCAACCTGCAGTCGGACCTGCTTGTGCTGTTGATGGGCCTGTTTATCAGCGCCTATGCCATCTACAGCCTGGCGGTCAGGGCCAAGCCCACGGCCCTGGCTGCCGGCTGGGCGGTGCCGATGGGCGTGGTGGGTGGGTTGTTTGGTGCGTTGTTTGGCAGTGGCGGCTTTTTATATGCGATTTATCTGAACAGCCGCCTGCCCAGGGACGGGGCGCGGGCGACCCAAAGTGCGCTGATCAGTGCGAGCACGGTGGTGCGCCTGAGTCTGTTTTTGATCGCCGGGGTGTATGCCGAGTTGCCACTGCTGCTGTTGGCGGTGTGCCTGCTACCGGCGATGGCCCTGGGGTTATGGGCGGGGCGGCGGTTGACCTTGCGCATGTCCCGTGAGGCGTTTGTGCGGTTGGTGACGTGGTTGGTACTGGCCAGTGGCATTGCCTTGATTGGGCGGTATTTGAGTACTTGACCTGTGTGTATCAGGGATTAAGCTGCCGGGCTCTAGGGCCTCATCGCGGGCAAGCCCGCTCCCACATTGAAATGCAATCGAATGGGGGAGCGGGCTTGCCCGCGATGGCGTCAGACGCCACACCGCAGGACTCCCATGAATTCCCAAAGCATCCTTGTCCCGAAAATCTCCACCTTGCCCGTCCACGAACCCCGCGCCCGGGCCATCGTGCGTTGGCTGGTGCGCAAGAACATCATCAAGGAAGAACTGACCACCTGTGGCCGCACCGGCAACCGCATGGGCTACGCCTTGGCCGACGGCGCCCGCGCCGTGGTGCTGCACCCTGAGGCGCTGCCGTTCAACGAGCCGGTCAACGGCCTGGAAATCATCTACAAACGCTGCATCTATACCCCGGCCAAGGGCTTTCTCGAAGAAGCCGGCTGCCCGGAATGCCGCAAGGAAGTCGGCGAGGCGCTGTTCGATAGCCTGGAAGACTGGATGCCCGGCCACACCGACAACTTCACTTGCCCGCTGTGTGGGCATGAAGATGACATCAATGGCTTCCTGTTCCTGCAGGAATGCGGGTTTTCCAACCTGGGCTTTATCTTCAACAACTGGGCGGAAGCGGGCTTCAAGCAGAGCTTTATCGACGAGTTTGCCGATTGGCTGGACCAGAAAATCAGCTGGGTCAAAGTCGAACTCTAGCAGCACCCTGATCGTTCCCACGCTCTGCGTGGGAACGATCAGGGTCTGGAAATTCCCCATCTATCAGTATTACCAAGTTTGTCAGAGTTTTACGTTGAGGCCCGAGGGGTGTCTGAGTATAATGACGCGCTTCCATTTTCCCGCTCGGGAGCCCCCGCGATGCTGCGTATCAGCCAAGAAGCTCTGACATTCGACGACATTCTCCTAGTGCCCGGTTATTCCGAGGTGCTTCCTAACGAAGTCAGTCTCAAGACCCGCCTAACCCGTGGCATCGAGCTGAATATTCCCCTGGTTTCCGCTGCCATGGACACCGTCACCGAAGCCCGTCTGGCCATTGCCATGGCCCAGGAAGGCGGCATCGGTATCATCCACAAGAACATGACCATCGAGCAGCAAGCTGCCGAAGTGCGCAAGGTCAAGCGTTACGAAGCCGGCGTGGTGAAAGATCCGATCACCATCGAAGCCGACGCCACCGTGCGCGACCTGTTCGACCTGACCCGCCTGCACAACATCTCCGGTGTTCCCGTGCTGCACAATGGCGACCTGGTCGGCATTGTCACTTCCCGTGACGTGCGCTTTGAAAACCGTCTTGAAGTCACCGTCCGCGAAGTGATGACGCCTAAAGAGCGCCTCGTCACCGTCAAGGAAGGCGCCGACAAGAACGATGTGCGTGAACTGCTGCACAAGCACCGCATCGAGCGCGTGCTGATTGTCGACGACAAATTCGTCCTCAAAGGCATGATGACCGTCAACGACATCGAAAAAGCCAAGGCTTACCCGCTGGCCAGCAAGGATGACCAAGGTCGTCTGCGCGTTGGCGCCGCCGTTGGTACCGGTAAAGACACCGGCGACCGCGTTGCAGCCCTGGTCGCTGCCGGGGTTGACGTGGTGGTGGTCGACACCGCCCACGGTCACTCCAAGGGCGTGATCGACCGCGTACGCTGGGTCAAGCAGAACTTCCCCGATGTACAGGTGATCGGCGGCAACATCGCCACCGGCGCAGCGGCCAAGGCCCTGGCCGAAGCCGGCGCTGATGCGGTCAAGGTCGGTATCGGCCCTGGCTCGATCTGCACCACGCGGATCGTAGCGGGTGTGGGCGTGCCGCAAATCAGCGCCATTGCCAATGTTGCCGCTGCCCTTGAAGGCACTGGCGTACCGTTGATCGCCGACGGCGGCATCCGTTTCTCTGGTGACCTGTCCAAGGCCATCGTGGCCGGTGCTTCCTGCGTGATGATGGGCTCGATGTTCGCCGGTACTGAAGAAGCCCCGGGCGAGATCGAACTGTTCCAGGGCCGTTCGTACAAGGCTTACCGCGGCATGGGTTCGCTGGGCGCCATGTCCCAGGCGCAAGGCTCTTCGGACCGTTACTTCCAGGACTCCTCGGCAGGCGCCGAGAAGCTCGTACCGGAAGGCATCGAAGGCCGTGTGCCGTACAAAGGCACCCTGAGCGCCATCATCCATCAACTGATGGGTGGCCTGCGTTCCTCGATGGGCTACACCGGCAGCGCCGACATCGAAGAAATGCGCACCAAGCCAGAGTTCGTACGGATCACCGGCGCCGGCATGGCTGAATCCCATGTCCACGACGTGCAGATCACCAAGGAAGCGCCAAACTACCGCGTAGGTTGAGGCTTCCAGCAAAACGTTAAGTAACCGGGGCTGTTCTTCAGCCCCGAGTTGTTTCTGATTCATTAGACGAGACTGACTTCATGGCCCTCGACATTCACGCCCACCGCATCCTGATCCTCGACTTCGGTTCCCAGTACACCCAGCTGATCGCCCGCCGCGTGCGTGAAATCGGTGTGTACTGCGAACTGCACCCGTTCGACATGGATGACGAAGCGATCCGCGAATTCGCCCCTAAAGGCGTCATCCTGGCCGGTGGCCCCGAGTCCGTGCACGAAGCCAACAGCCCGCGTTGCCCGCAAGCGGTGTTCGACCTGGGCGTGCCGGTCTTCGGTATCTGCTACGGCATGCAGACCATGGCCGAGCAACTGGGCGGCAAGGTTGAAGGTTCCGAACTGCGTGAATTCGGTTATGCCCGTGTGGACGTGGTCGGCAAGAGCCGCCTGCTGGACGGTATCGAAGACCACATCGACGCCGACGGCCTGTTCGGCCTCGACGTCTGGATGAGCCACGGTGACAAAGTCACCCGGATGCCGGAAGACTTCCACATCCTGGCCAGCACCCCAAGCTGCCCGATCGCCGGCATGTTCAGCGACGAGAGTCGTTACTACGGCGTGCAGTTCCACCCGGAAGTGACCCACACCAAGCAAGGCGGGCGCATCCTGTCGCGCTTCATCCTCGACATCTGCGAGTGTGAAGCCCTGTGGACCCCGTCGAAAATCGCGGAAGACGCCATTGCCAACGTGCGCGCCCAGGTCGGCACCGACAACGTGCTGCTCGGCCTGTCCGGCGGCGTTGACTCCTCCGTGGTTGCCGCGCTGCTGCACAAGGCCATCGGCGACCAGTTGACCTGCGTGTTCGTCGACAACGGCCTGCTGCGCCTGCACGAAGGCGAGCAAGTGATGGCCATGTTCGCCGAAAACATGGGCGTCAAGGTGATCCGCGCCAACGCCGAAGATCAGTTCTTGAACAACCTGGCCGGCGAGTCCGACCCGGAGAAGAAGCGCAAGATCATCGGCCGTACCTTCATCGACGTGTTCGATGCCCAGTCCAACAAACTGGACAACATCAAGTACCTGGCCCAGGGCACCATCTACCCCGACGTGATCGAGTCGGCCGGCGCCAAGAGCGGCAAGGCCCACGTGATCAAGTCCCACCACAACGTGGGTGGCCTGCCTGAGGAAATGAACCTCAAGCTGGTAGAACCGCTGCGCGAGCTGTTCAAGGACGAAGTCCGCCGTCTGGGCCTGGAACTGGGCCTGCCGTACGACATGGTCTACCGCCACCCCTTCCCGGGCCCGGGCCTGGGCGTGCGTATCCTCGGTGAAGTGAAGAAGGAATACGCCGACCTGCTGCGTCGTGCCGATCACATCTTCATCGAAGAACTGCGCAAGGCCGACTGGTACCACAAAGTCAGCCAGGCCTTCGTCGTGTTCCAGCCGGTGAAATCGGTTGGCGTGGTCGGCGATGGCCGTCGCTACGCCTGGGTCGTGGCCCTGCGTGCCGTCGAAACCATCGACTTCATGACCGCCCGCTGGGCACACCTGCCGTACGAACTGCTGGAGACGGTCAGCGGCCGTATCATCAATGAAATCGAAGGTATTTCGCGGGTGACTTACGACGTGTCGAGCAAGCCGCCGGCGACGATTGAGTGGGAATGATGGGGCGTGGGGCCTTGCCCGGCACCCACTAGCAAGAAATGTCCTGGAGCCCGCGTAATTGCGGGCTTTTGGCTTTTTGGGGTTGGCGCGCTCTGACCGTTTTGTGCCTTGTCAAAGGGTGTTCCGTTGAGGGGCTCTCTCTAAAATCTGAAAGCAACGCCTGCGTTCATACCATGGCTGTTCTCGCTGCCAGACACGATCCCGCTGTAGTTGAGAGAAATCGAAGTGTCTTTGGATAACGCAATTTCGGCGCTGGCCTTCAGCAGGGCTCCATCGCGGGACACAGGTACACTGTTGATCGTAAAGGCTGTATCACTGCCGGCAAACTTCAACGAAGTATCACGATCCCGATTGCCGAATTGATGCTGCCAGCCTAATTCACCACGCAAGGTCACCGCTCTGACCGACTCGATGGGCACATGCATTTGCCCGCGAACCCCCAACGTGGAGAATGTCGCGCTCTGGGTCTGTGCGCTGGAATGCAGGGAGGTTTTCCCCCCATGTTCGTTAAAACTGTCACTCTTGAAGTTGACTTGATTCAAGTTGACAAACGGCTCCACATTTTCCCATCGGTTGTAATTGGCCTCGGCGAATACTTGGTCGGTGCGGGAGGTATATTGCGCCTTCTGACGCTCTGATATTTGAGCGTACACAACGCTGCGCGATGTCGCCTGATCATGCCAGGTAGACGCCGCCCCTATACGCAATGACAGGCTATCGAAGCGTTTGCCGCCATATAACGACAGATGATAATTGTCACTTTCACCAGAAGCAGAAGACGCGCCATTCAACGTTGTGCGGGTATAGCCGGTGGCGCCTCCTAAACGCCAGCCATCCATTACTTCAGTATCCAGGCCGAGCAGTACACCGTTGGTGGAGGCGCTATAGCCTCTGGCAACGTTGCTCCCTTCTATCTGGCTGCGTCCGCCCAGTAGCTGAACCCAACCACCTTCACCGGCATCCGCTATGTGCGCGTCAGTACGCTGTTGCTGGACGTGTTGCAAACGACTGTTCAAGGCTTCGCGAAGGTAGCGACTGTCCGCCATCTGTGCCGCAGCAAGATCAGAGTGAATTTGCCCGGTAAGCTGGCTGAAGGCCTGTTGAGCCTCGGTATTCGAGCGGGATAGCAAAAGACTTTCGTAAACCGGGTTATTGGCTTTTAACGTGTCGGCTGCTGTCGCTACCGAGCGTTCGTTTGGGTTTTGTGTAACATCCGCAAAACGAGTGGTGTTTCGATCAATACTCAGTATCACCTGTTGGGGCTGGTAATTCAGGCTTGCCCCTAGAAAGAGATAATCAGGAGTCACCGAGGCAAACTTGCCACTGATACCGGCACTGGCACTCAGGATATTGAACTGTTGCCCGAGCAAACTGCGGGTCTCGTCCGAGCTCAATGGGGCAGTAGCATTTTCCAGGGAGACCACCACATCGCCGCCAGCGATAACGGCCTGGCCTGTTGCTTGGATACGATCGCTACGCCCGTCAGGCGCCACCTCTACGGCATAAAGTGAACCAGGGTTAAACGTGATGTCACCGGCGTTTAACGTTCCAATAGAGTTACCTGGAGCGGCTTGCCCACCGTTATTGAACGTCAGTTGCTGGACAATGCCTCTGCCAGACAGGCGGGCTACTGCCCCTTGAGCAGTACTGCCTAGGGAAACTCTGAAAAAGACTTTCTGATTTGGCAAAATACCGCGACCCCACCCACCGAGTTTCCCGATGAAGCAGATGACCTTCGCCGACGCCGAG
>NZ_LKBY01000117.1:0-56075 GCF_002699915.1 Pseudomonas sp. ICMP 8385
CTCGGCGTCGGCGAAGGTCATCTGCTTCATCGGGAAACTCGGTGGGTGGGGTCGCGGTATTTTGCCAAATCAGAAAGTCTTTTTCAGAGTTTCCCTAAAGAATGGCTACCACGTTCTACGCCCCAGATAAAAAGTGCCGACATCAACTCAGCAGCCCACTGACACCACGACTCACCATCTCAATAGCCCCCACCCGGAACCCTTTCGCACATGCTTACCACTTAAAACCCAGGCACACCCGCAAGTCAGCCTGACACACAACAGGCTGACTTCCCGTTGCCCCCCCCTCAAACTCTCCAGTGGAACGCCAGCATGACGATATCGGTTTCCCAGCCCCCCATCACAGCGCAAATCCCCTCCGGCTCCGCAACGGCAGAAGCCCAGGCCTCAACGAAACCCGGCCTGAGTGCACCCCCGGAAAAATCTACCCGGCCTGCCGGCGATCATCGCAGCGCCGAACAAATCTTCAAGGACACGCCGATCCTCAAGGACATCCTCAAACAAGACGGTCCTTTCGCAAGCAACTTCATCAATCAGCTCAAGCAACATACCGGCGATTGGGGGGCAGCCAACCACAATTTCGATTCACGCGCCGATGCCGCCTACAACCTGGCGCAAGTGGCAACCTATATTGATAGCCGCGAAAACCTGAAGCGTCAGGGCCCAACCCAGCAAAACGATCAGCACATACAGGGCTTCGGTTCATTTGGCAGTGTTTCAGGCGGCTCGGAAGCACAGTTGTTCAAGGCATTCAGCGAAAAAGGCTACAGCGCACTGCGATAATTTCAGCCTCTAGCCCCTCAAAGCGTGCCAGACCTTGCTCGCCACCGACACCAACGCCAGCACCACCGCCCCGGCGATGATCCCTGCGATGGCATTGAGCAAGGTCGGCATCAACCAACTGATACCACCGATGCTCTGGCTCACGCTTTCAATCCAGCGCGACACCGCAGGCACGCCGTGGGTCAGGATGCCGCCACCGACCATAAACATCGCCGCCGTGCCGATCACCGACAGGCTTTTCATCATGTACGGCGCGGCGCGCAGTAGCCCGTTGCCAATATCCCGTACCCACTGGCCGGGCTTTTGCGCCATCCACAGCCCCAGGTCGTCGAGCTTGACGATGCCAGCCACCAGGCCGTACACGCCAATGGTCATGACCAGGGCGATGCCCGACAGCACGATCACTTGCTGCATCAACGGCGCATCGGCCACGGTGCCCAGGGTGATGGCGATGATTTCAGCCGAGAGGATAAAGTCAGTGCGGATCGCGCCCTTGATCTTGCCTTTTTCAAAGGCCACCAGGTCCGTTGCCGGATCGGCCACGGCCTTGACCAACTGAGCATGCTCGGCCTGAGCTTCGGCCTGGCTGTGCAGGAATTTATGGGCGAGCTTTTCAAAGCCCTCGAAACACAGGTAGGCGCCCCCCAGCATCAACAACGGCGTGACGGCCCATGGCGCAAAGGCGCTGATCAGCAGCGCCGCGGGCACCAGGATCAGTTTGTTGATAAACGAGCCCTTGGCCACGGCCCATACCACCGGGATTTCCCGCTCGGCGCGCACACCGGAGACTTGCTGCGCATTCAGCGCAAGATCGTCACCCAACACTCCGGCGGTTTTCTTGGCGGCCATTTTTGTCATCAGGGCTACATCGTCGAGAACGGCGGCGATGTCATCGATCAGTACCAACAAGCTGCTTCCTGCCATAAGCCGGATGTCCTTAGTGATGTGAGATTTTTCGCAGCATAGCGTGGTACAAAGCGTCGCGGGCAGATTCTTGAGACGCGCGGATCGCCGGTGCTACCATGCGCAACCGCCTGTCCTGGCAAGGAATCATCTGGTCTATGAGCACCATTCGCGAGCGCAATAAAGAACTGATCCTGCGGGCTGCCAGCGAGGAGTTTGCCGACAAGGGCTTCGCCGCGACCAAAACCAGCGACATCGCCGCCAAGGCCGGGCTGCCCAAGCCCAACGTCTATTACTACTTCAAGTCCAAGGACAACCTCTACCGCGAGGTGCTCGAAAGCATCATCGAGCCGATCCTGGCCGCCTCCACCCCCTTCAACCCGGACGGCGACCCCAAGCAGGTACTGAGCAGCTATATCCGCTCGAAAATCAGCATCTCCCGCGACCTGCCCTTTGCCTCCAAAGTATTCGCCAGCGAAATCATGCACGGCGCGCCGCACCTGAGCCCCGAGCAGGTACAGCAGCTCAACGCCCAGGCCAAGCACAACATTGATTGCATCCAGAGCTGGGTCGATCGCGGCCTGATCGCCGCCATCGATCCCAACCACCTGATGTTCAGCATCTGGGCGGCGACCCAGACCTACGCCGACTTCGACTGGCAGATCTCGGCCGTGACCGGCAAGGCCAAGCTGGATGAGGCCGACTATGAAGCGGCGGCGCAAACGATTATTCGGTTGGTGCTCAAGGGGTGTGAGCCGGACTGATGGACCGTGGTGTGGCTATCGCAGGCAAGCCAGCTCCCACAGATCCCGTACCTGACACAGATTGTATAAACACCGCAAAACCACTGTGGGAGCGGGCTTGCCCTAATGCCAGTCAGTTAAGCGGATTCTGCTTTCTGTAGGAGCGAGCTTGCTCGCGAAGGACGTCAACGATAACGCGTGTTTGCTAGGTAAACGCGGCGCTCTCAAGTTCTTCGCGAGCAAGCTCGCTCCTACAAAAAGGCTTAACTGACTGGCATTAGGGCTTGCCCGCGATAGCAATCGCTCAGACACATCCTGCCAAAAGCCTGCTCACCCAACTCGGCTTCCCGAATCTAGCCTCTCAGAACACTTTCTGGAGAGAGGCAATGGAATGCCTGACCTACCTGCATCAAACCGCCTGCGCATCGGGCGCTACAACGAACCCAATCGAATCTATCACCTCACCACCAATACACTGGATCGCACTCCGATATTTGAAGATTTCAGATTAGGCCGATTGGTGGTTCAGCAATTTAGAATCGCTCAAAGCCAAGGGCTAGTGACTTCCCTGGCCTGGGTAGTCATGCCTGATCACTTCCATTGGCTAATTTCACTGGATAAAGGCTCTCTGGCCGATTTGATGCGCCAGGTAAAATCCAAAAGCACCCGGGTGGTCAATGCAGTGGCTGGCCGACAGGGACGCCTATGGCAACCCGGCTTTCATGATCATGCTGTGCGTCGGGAAGAAAGCCTCGAAAGTATCGCTCGATATATCGTTGCCAATCCCCTGAGGGCCGGACTGGTAAAGACGTGCGGCGACTATCCGCTATGGGATGCGATCTGGTTATGAGCACATACCGAGTCGCCAGCATCGCAGGCAAGCCAGCTCCCACAGGGATTAGCAGGGTTCGGACAATTTTTGCCCGGCGCACATCCAGTGTGTGGCTTGCCTGCGATGGCCATCATCCAGCTACTACCACCTCAAGCAGACACCCCCGCATCCGCCGACAACCCCACCCCCTCAATCGCCGTAATCGCGCACTGCTCATCAATATCCGACGTATCCCCACTGATCCCGATCGCCCCCAGCACCAACCCCGCCGGATCCCGAATCAGCACCCCACCCGGCGCCGGTACCACGCCGCCCTGCCCCAGGCTGTTGAGCGCGGCAATAAATGCCGGGCGTTGCTGGGCATCCAGCGCCAGCAAGCGCGAGCCCTTGCCCAGGGCTATCGCGCCCCAGGCCTTGCCGATGGCAATTTGCGGGCGCAGCAGGCTGGCGCCGTCTTCCCGTTGCAGGGTGATCAGGTGCCCGCCGCTGTCGAGCACCGCGATAGTCAGCGGTGCAGCGGCAATGGTGCGGCCTGCGGTGATGGCCTGGCTGACCAGGTTGACTGCGACTTTCAAGGTGAGAGCGCTCATGGGTGCCGTCCTTATCTTGTTATTGAGAAAGCCTTGGGGCTCTGCTTGAGCAGAAGCCGGATGCAACAAATAGAACACAATAGATTTATTTTTTGTATACAATATTTCTTAATATTTGCACCATACGTCGAAATATTCCTGCTAAAAAGCCTTCCGACGAATGCACAGGCGTAAGAAGAAAATGGATTGACCTGCGCAGCTCGCCGTGAATACACTTTGAAGCAACACCACTTGTATACAATTACAAAACGCAAGAGGCACCAAAACCATGAGCAAAATGAGAGCAATCGAAGCCGCCGTTCTGGTGATGCGCCGTGAGGGTGTAGACACCGCCTTCGGTATCCCGGGCGCCGCGATCAACCCGTTGTATTCGGCCCTGCAAAAGGTCGGTGGCATCGATCACGTCCTCGCTCGCCACGTGGAAGGCGCTTCGCACATGGCCGAGGGGTATACCCGCACCAAGGCCGGCAATATCGGCGTGTGCATCGGCACTTCGGGCCCGGCGGGCACCGATATGGTCACCGGGTTGTACAGCGCCTCGGCCGACTCGATCCCGATCCTGTGCATCACCGGGCAAGCACCCCGCGCCCGGATGCACAAGGAAGACTTCCAGGCCGTGGACATCACCAGCATCGTCAAGCCGGTGACCAAATGGGCAACCACCGTGCTGGAACCTGGCCAGGTGCCGTATGCATTCCAAAAAGCCTTCTATGAAATGCGCTCCGGCCGCCCCGGCCCGGTGCTGATCGACTTGCCATTCGACGTGCAGATGGCCGAGATCGAGTTCGACATCGACGCCTACCAGCCACTGCCCTTGGCCAAGCCCCTGGCCACGCGCATCCAGGTCGAAAAAGCCCTGGCCATGCTCGATCAGGCCGAGCGCCCGTTGCTGGTCAGCGGTGGTGGCGTGATCAATGCCGACGCCAGCGAACTGCTGGTGGAATTCGCCGAACTGACCGGGATCCCGGTGATTCCGACCCTGATGGGCTGGGGCACCATCCCCGACGATCACCCGCTGATGGTGGGCATGGTCGGCCTGCAAACCTCGCACCGTTACGGCAACGCTACGATGCTCAAGTCGGACGTGGTGCTGGGCATCGGCAACCGTTGGGCCAACCGCCATACCGGTTCGGTGGAGGTGTACACCGAGGGTCGCACGTTCATTCACGTTGACATTGAGCCGACGCAAATCGGCCGTGTGTTTACCCCGGACCTGGGCATCGTGTCCGACGCCGGCGCGGCGCTGACGATGTTTATCGAAGTGGCCCGCGAGTGGAAAGCCGCCGGCAAGCTCAAGGACCGCAGCGCCTGGCTGCATGATTGCCAGCAGCGCAAAGCCACCCTGCACCGCAAGACTCACTTCGACAACGTCCCGGTCAAGCCGCAACGGGTGTACGAAGAGATGAACCAGGTGTTCGGCAAAGACACCTGCTACGTCAGCACCATCGGCCTGTCGCAGATTGCCGGCGCGCAGTTCCTGCACGTCTACAAGCCACGCCACTGGATCAACTGCGGCCAGGCCGGCCCGTTGGGCTGGACCATCCCCGCGGCGCTGGGCGTGGTCAAGGCCGACCCGAGCCGCAAGGTGGTGGCGCTGTCCGGCGACTATGATTTCCAGTTCATGATCGAAGAGCTGGCCGTGGGCGCGCAGTTCAAGCTGCCGTATATCCACGTGGTGGTGAACAACTCCTACCTGGGGCTGATCCGCCAGGCCCAGCGCGGGTTTGATATGGACTACTGTGTGCAGTTGTCTTTCGACAACCTCAACGCCCCGGAACTCAACGGTTATGGCGTCGACCACGTCGCCGTCGCCGAAGGCCTGGGGTGCAAGGCCCTGCGGGTGTTCGAGCCGGGCCAGATCCAGCCGGCGCTGCGTAAGGCCCAGGCAATGATCGAAGAATTCAAGGTGCCGGTGATTGTCGAGATTATTCTGGAGCGTGTGACCAATATTTCCATGGGCACCGAGATCAACGCCGTCAACGAATTTGAAGATCTGGCACTGGTGGGCAACGACGCACCGACTGCCATTTCATTGCTCGATTAAGGAGAACCCCATGCCGCGTTTTGCCGCCAACCTGTCCATGCTGTTTACCGAACAGGACTTTCTCGCCCGCTTCAAGGCCGCCGCCGATGCCGGTTTCAGTGGGGTGGAATACCTGTTTCCCTACGAGTTCAGCTCCGCCGAAATCAAGGCGCAACTCGACGCCCACGGCTTGACCCAAGTGCTGTTCAACCTGCCGGCCGGTGACTGGGCCAGCGGCGAGCGCGGCCTGGCCTGCCACCCGGACCGGGTCGAGGAGTTCCGCGCCGGGGTCAACCTGGCCATTGCCTACGCCCAGGTGCTGGGCAATACCCAGGTCAACTGCCTGGCCGGGATTCGCCCGGCCGGCGTGGATGACGCCACCCTGGAAAAAACCTTCGTCGCCAACCTCAAGTACGCCGCCGACAAGCTGCAAGCGGTGGGTATCAAGCTGGTGATGGAAGCGATCAACACCCGTGACATTCCCGGCTTCTACCTGAACAACACGGCGCAGGCCCTGGCGATTCGCGAACAGGTGGGCAGCGCCAACCTGTTCCTGCAATACGACATCTACCACATGCAAATCATGGAAGGCGACCTGGCGCGCACCATGGCCACGCACCTGGAGCAGATCAACCATATCCAGCTGGCGGACAACCCTGGGCGCAACGAGCCGGGCACCGGTGAGATCAACTACCGGTTCCTGTTCGAGCATCTGGATCGTATTGGCTATCAGGGGTGGGTCGGCTGTGAGTACAAGCCGTTGACCACGACCGAGGCCGGCCTGAGTTGGCTCAAGAGCCATAACGCGATCTGACCAACACCACACAAACCTGTGGGAGCTGGCTTGCCTGCGATGCAGACACCTCGGTGTATCAGGCATATCCAGGTGACGCCATCGCAGGCAAGCCAGCTCCCACAGGGGGCAGTGCCAGACCTGCACAACTAACAAAAAGAGGACTTCATCATGGCTAAAATCGGCTTTATCGGCACCGGCATCATGGGCCAACCCATGGCCGCCAACCTGCAGAAAGCAGGCCACCAACTGTTCCTCTCCGAGCACCATGGCAAGGCGCCCGCCGAGCTGGTCGCCGCCGGTGCCGTGGCCCTGGCCAACCCGCAGCAAGTGGCCCAGGAAGCGGAGTTCATTATCGTCATGGTGCCCGACACCCCCCAGGTCGATGACGTACTGTTTCGCGCCGACGGTGTGGCTGCCGGCCTGTCGCCGAACAAAGTGGTGATCGACATGAGTTCGATCTCGCCCACCGCCACCAAGGCCTTTGCCGCCAAGATCAACGCCACCGGCGCGCAGTACCTCGACGCCCCGGTATCGGGTGGTGAAGTCGGCGCCAAGGCCGGAACCCTGAGCATTATGGTCGGCGGCCAGCCACAGACCTTCGAGCGCGCGTTGGCGCTGTTCCAGAGCCTGGGCAAGAACATCACCCTGGTGGGTGGCAATGGCGATGGCCAGACCGCCAAGGTGGCGAACCAAATCATCGTCGCCCTGAACATCCAGGCGGTGGCCGAGGCACTGCTGTTCGCCGCGAAAAACGGCGCCGATCCGGCCAAGGTCCGCGAAGCGCTGATGGGTGGCTTTGCCTCGTCGAAAATCCTCGAAGTGCATGGCGAGCGGATGATCAAGGGCACCTTCGACCCGGGTTTCCGCATCAACCTGCACCAGAAGGACTTGAACCTGGCCCTGGCCGGCGCCAAGGAACTGGGGATCAACCTGCCCAACACCGCCGGGACCCAGCAAGTGTTCAGCACCTGCACCGCGCTGGGTGGTGGCAACTGGGACCATTCAGGCCTGATCAAGGGGCTGGAGCATATGGCGAATTTCTCGATTCGCGATAAGTAACCGCCCCTTTTTCAATGCAATACCGTGTGGGAGCTGGCTTGCCTGCGATAGCAGTCTTTCAGTGACAGATGAATCGCCTGACACACCGCCATCGCAGGCAAGCCAGCTCCCACAGGTTGATGGCATTTCAAGTCTCCACTCCAATAACAAGAACCCGGGAGCCCGCTTATGTCGGTCGATCCGCAACACCTGCTTCGCGAGCTGTTTGCCACAGCCATCGACGCTGCCCACCCCCGGCAAGTCCTCGAACCTTATCTGCCCGCCGACCGCAGCGGCCGGGTGATCGTGATCGGCGCCGGCAAAGCCGCGGCGGCCATGGCCCTGGTCGTGGAAAACAGCTGGCAAGGCGACGTCTCGGGCCTGGTGGTCACCCGCTACGGCCACGGCGCGCCCTGCCAGAAAATCGAAGTGGTCGAAGCCGCGCACCCGGTGCCGGACGCCGCCGGCCAGGCCGTGGCCAGGCGCGTGCTGGAACTGATCAGCAACCTTGGCGAAGACGACCGCGTGATCTTCCTCCTGTCCGGCGGCGGTTCGGCCCTGTTGGCGTTGCCGGCGGCGGGTATCAGCCTGGCCGACAAACAAGCCATCAACAAAGCCCTGCTCAAATCCGGCGCGACCATCGGCGAGATGAATTGCGTGCGCAAGCACCTCTCGGCGATCAAGGGCGGGCGACTGGCCAAGGCCGCCTGGCCGGCCACGGTCTACACCTATGCGATTTCCGATGTGCCGGGCGACCAGGCCACGGTGATTGCCTCCGGCCCAACCGTGGGCGACCCGAGCACCTCGCAACAGGCCCTGGCGATTCTCAAGCGTTACCAGATCCAAGTGCCGGGCTCGGTGCGCAGTTGGTTGCAGAACCCGGAGTCGGAGACCGTCAAACCCGGCGACCCGTGCCTTGCGCGCAGCCATTTCCAATTGATCGCACGCCCCCAGCAATCCCTCGAAGCAGTGGCGGTGAAAGTGCGCCAGGCCGGTTTCAGCCCGCTGATCCTTGGCGACCTGGAAGGCGAAGCGCGGGACGTGGCCAAGGTCCACGCCGGCATTGCGCGGCAGATCGTGCAGCACGGCCAGCCGCTGGCGGCGCCCTGCGTGATCCTCTCCGGCGGCGAGACTACCGTGACCGTACGCGGCCATGGCCGGGGCGGACGCAACGCCGAGTTTTTGTTGAGCCTGACCGACAGCCTCAAGGGCCTGCCCGGCGTGTATGCCCTTGCCGGCGACACCGACGGCATCGACGGTTCCGAAGACAACGCCGGGGCAATCATGACCCCCACCAGCTACGCCCGCGCCGAGGCCCTGGGCCTGTCGGCCAGCGATGAGCTGGACAACAACAATGGCTACGGTTATTTCGCGGCACTCGACGCGCTGATCGTCACCGAGCCGACCCGTACCAACGTCAATGACTTTCGTGCCATTTTGATACTTGAGACTGCTGCCCATGACGCCTGACAAGAAGGTCAAAATCCTCGCTACCCTGGGACCGGCCACCGACGGTATCGATGACATCCGTGAGCTGGTGCAAGCCGGGGTAAATATCTTCCGCCTGAACTTCAGCCATGGCGAGCACGCCGACCATGCCCAACGCTACCAATGGATCCGCCAGGTCGAACGCCAGCTCAATTACCCGCTGGGGATCCTGATGGACCTGCAAGGGCCCAAGCTGCGGGTCGGGCGCTTCGCCGAAGGCAAGGTGCAACTGCTGCGCGGCCAGGCCTTGCGCCTGGACCTCGACCCCACCCCGGGCGATCAGCGGCGGGTCAACCTGCCCCACCCGGAAATCATCAAGGCCCTGGAACCCGGCATGGACCTGCTGCTGGACGACGGCAAGCTGCGCCTGCGGGTGATCACCAAGCACGCCGATGCGATCGACACCACGGTGCTAAATGGCGGCGAACTGTCCGACCGCAAAGGGGTGAATGTCCCACAAGCCTTGTTGGAGCTCAGCCCACTGACCGCCAAGGACCGCCGCGACCTGAGCTTTGGCCTGGAACTGGGCGTGGACTGGGTGGCGCTGTCATTTGTGCAACGCCCCGAAGACATCCGCGAAGCCCGCGAGCTGATCGGCGACAAGGCATTCTTGATGGCCAAGATCGAAAAACCCTCGGCGGTGCGCCACCTGCAAGAAATCGCCGAGCTCAGCGATGCAATCATGGTCGCCAGAGGCGATCTGGGCGTGGAAGTGCCGGCCGAAAGCGTGCCGCAAATCCAGAAAGACATCATCAGCACCTGCCGCCAGTTGGGCAAACCGGTAGTGGTGGCCACGCAGATGCTTGAATCCATGCGCTTCTCGCCGGCCCCGACCCGCGCCGAAGTCACGGATGTGGCCAATGCCGTGGCCGAGGGCGCCGATGCGGTGATGCTCTCGGCCGAGACCGCCTCCGGCGAATACCCGCTGGAAGCCGTGCAGATGATGAGCAAGATCATCCGCCAGGTGGAAAACGGCCCAGACTACCAGAGCCAACTGGATGTGAGCCGGCCCAAGGCCGAGGCCACGGTGTCCGATGCCATCAGCTGCGCGATCCGCCGGATCAGCAGCATCCTGCCGGTAGCGGTGCTGGTGAACTACAGCGAGTCGGGCAGCTCCAGCCTGCGCGCGGCGCGGGAACGGCCGGCGGTGCCGATCCTCAACCTCACACCCAACCTGTCCACTGCCCGGCGCCTAAGCGTGGCCTGGGGCGTGCATTCGGTGGTCAATGACCGCTTGCGCCAGGTGGACGAGGTGTGTTCCACAGCGCTGGAAATCGCCCAGGCCCAAGGCATGGCGCAGCGTGGGGATACGCTGTTGATCACGGCGGGGGTGCCGTTTGGGCAGCCGGGGTCGACCAACTCGCTGCGTATCGAGACGTTGATCTAGCGTCTGTTCGGGCCTTATCGCGGCAAGCCCACTCCCACATTTGACCCTGTTCGCAGAGCAAAATGTGGGAGCTGGCTTGCCTGCGATTAAGGACAACTCGGTCTCCCTGACTCCCTCACCATGCCCAACCCAACCTGCCCCGACTGGGCCGAAGCCCTGCTCAACGGCTTCAGCCAGATCTTCCTGCAACGCCACCCGTTGTGTGGTTTGCTCTGCCTGCTGGCGATCCTGATCTGCGCCCCGGCCCTGCTCGGCGGGGCGCTGCTGGGCGGGGTCGCCGGCTTGCTCACGGCCCAGCGCCGCGACTATCCCAAGGCCGAGCGCCAGGCCGGGCTCTATAGTTACAACGGTGTCTTGCTGGGGTTGCTGATCAGCCAACACTTTGCCTGGTCGCTGCTGTTGCCGCCGCTGATCCTGGCGTGTGGCGGCCTGAGTGCGATCCTGACCCGCCAATGGGTCAAGCGCATGGCCCATGACGATGCCTTGCCCGCCTACACCGCACCTTTCGTCGGCATCGGCTGGTTGTTGCTCGGCACCGTCTCGCCTGCCACGTTGCCCCTCAGCACAGCGCACACCCTGGACTGGCTCAGTGCGCCGCTGACGGGCCTGGGGCAGGTCGTGCTGCTGGACCAACCGCTGGCCGGCCTGCTGATCGCCCTTAGCCTGCTGTTGGCCAGCCCTCGTGCAGCGCTGTGGGCCATGCTCGGCGCCTGTTGCGGCGTGGTCCTGGGCCTGCTGCTCGACGACCGCGCCGGCGCCCTGCTCGGCCTGCACAGCTATAACCCGGCGCTTGCCGCCCTGGCTCTGAGCCATTATCGGCGCCAACCCTGGCTGCCCTTGCTCGGGATCCTCCTGGCAGTCCTCCTCACCCCGGGCTTCGCCAGCCTGCACCTGGCGCCGCTGACCGCGCCGTTTATCCTGGCCTGCTGGCTGGTGCGCGCCACCCTGCGCCTGCGGCACAGGGCCAATATGGACAGCCCGCTTGAATCCCCCTAGGCTTCGCAGATCTTCGATTCAGGCGGACTTCATGGACAGCAACAACGACTGGCGCCAGCGGCTCTATGTGATGATCTTCCAGAGCGACACGGCAGCCGGGCGCCGCTTCGACGGCCTCCTGTTGCTGATCATCCTCGCCAGCCTGGTGGTCGTGATGCTCGACAGCATCGACCAAGTGCACCAGAACTACGCCAACGTGCTGGCCTATATCGAATGGGGCTTCACGCTGATCTTCCTCATCGAGTACGGCCTGCGCCTGTATTGCTCGCCCAAACCGCTGCGCTACGCCTTCAGTTTCTACGGGCTGGTGGACTTGCTGGCCATCGTCCCCGGCATCCTGGCCCTGTACTACAGTGATGCCCAGTACCTGCTGATTATCCGCATCATCCGCATGTTGCGGATCTTCCGGGTACTCAAGCTCGGCCCGTACCTCAAGCAGGCCAACTACCTGATGTCGGCGCTGCGCGGCAGCAAGCAGAAGATCGTGGTATTCCTGCTCAGCGTCTGCACCCTGGTGACGGTGTTCGGCACCCTGATGTACGTGATCGAGGGCCCGGAGCATGGCTTTACCAGCATTCCCAAGGGCATCTACTGGGCCATCGTGACCCTGACCACCGTGGGCTTTGGCGACATCGTGCCCAAGACCCCGCTGGGCCAGGTGATCTCGTCGCTGGTGATGATCACCGGCTACTCGATCATTGCCGTACCCACCGGGATTTTTACCGCCGAACTGGCCAACGCCATGCGCGGCGAGCAGTTGCAGCACGACTGCCCGGTGTGCAAGAAAAGCAGCCACGAGTCCAACGCGGCCTTCTGCTCACGTTGCGGTAACGGGCTCTATAAAAAAGTGGAATAAGCAAAGTACTTTTTAATCTTTAAGCGTCTATGCCGCCCCGGCTATAGTCGTGGGCTATAAGCCACTACCTTTGCGAACAACAAGGAATGAGCAGTGAAAAAACTCGTTAGCGCTTCTCTGCTGGCCGCCGGCCTTGCACTATCTGCCGGCGCCCAGGCCGCCTCGACCACCCTGCTCAACGTCTCCTATGACGTGATGCGCGACTTCTACAAGGATTACAACGCCGCGTTCCAGAAGCACTGGCAAGCCGAGCACCCGGACGACAAGCTGACCTTGCAGATGTCCTTCGGCGGCTCCAGCAAACAGGCGCGCTCGGTCATCGATGGCCTGCCGGCTGACGTGATCACCATGAACATGGCCACCGATATCAACGCCCTGGCGGACAACGGCAAACTGGTGCCGGACAACTGGGTCACCCGCCTGCCCGACAACAGCGCACCCTTCACCTCTGCCACCGTGTTTATCGTGCGCAAGGGCAACCCCAAGGCCCTCAAAGACTGGCCGGACCTGCTCAAGGACGGCGTGCAGGTGATCGTGCCCAACCCCAAGACCTCGGGTAACGGGCGCTACACCTACCTGTCGGCCTGGGGCTACGTGCTGAAGAACGGCGGCGATGAAAACAAGGCCAAGGACTTTGTCGGCAAGCTGTTCAAGCAGGCACCGGTGCTCGATACCGGTGGCCGTGCCGCCACCACCACCTTCATGACCAACCAGATCGGCGACGTGCTGGTGACCTTTGAAAACGAAGCGGAAATGATTGCCCGTGAATTCGGCCGCGATCAGTTCGAGGTGGTCTACCCAAGCGTTTCTGCCGAAGCCGAGCCACCGGTGTCGGTGGTCGACAAAGTGGTCGATAAAAAAGGCACCCGCGCGGTGGCCGATGACTACCTCAAATACCTGTGGTCGGCCGAAGGCCAGGAAATTGCGGCCAACAACTACCTGCGTCCACGGGACCCGAAGGTGCTGGCCAAGTACACCGATCGCTTCCCGAAAGTCGACTTCCTGTCGGTCGAGAAGACCTTTGGCGACTGGCGCACCGTGCAGAAGACCCACTTCAATGATGGCGGGGTGTTTGACCAGATCTACAACGGCCAATAACTGACCGAGCACGGTCAAACATGTGGGAGTGGGCAAGCTCACTCCCACATTGGGTTCTGCGCAAGGCATCAATGCCAGGCATGACTGAAATCATCAGTAACACTTTACCCTCTCCCTCGCCTACCCTTTACCTTTCACGCCCTCCTTCCCCGTTTTAACGAGAACACCATGACCGCTACCCCACCCACCACCGCCACCCTGACCCGTGGCATGGTGCTGCTGTTCGCGTTCTGCTGTGGCGCCATCGTCGCCAACCTCTACTACGCACAACCGATCATTGAACTGATCGCCCCAGACATTGGCCTGACGCCGGCCATGGCCAGCCTGATTGTGTCCCTGACCCAGATCGGCTATGCCCTGGGCCTGTTCTTCCTGGTGCCGCTGGGCGACCTGTTGGAAAACCGCCGGTTGATGATCACCACCACCGTGGTCGCCATTGCCAGCCTGTTGGGCGCGGCCTTTACCGAGCAGCCGAACCTGTTCCTGCTGGTGTCGTTGCTGATCGGCTTCAGCTCGGTGTCAGTGCAAATCCTGATTCCCCTGGCCGCGCACCTGGCGCCCGCCGAATCCCGCGGCCGGGTGGTGGGCAGCATCATGGGTGGCCTGTTGCTGGGCATCCTGCTGGCACGGCCGGTGTCCAGCCTGGTGGCAGACCACTTCGGCTGGCGGGTGATGTTCATGGCCGCCGCCGCGATGATGGCGATCATCAGCGTGGTGCTGTTGTTGACCATGCCCAAGCGCCAGCCGGATCACAGCGCCAGCTATGGCCAATTACTGCGCTCGTTGGGCACCTTGCTGCGCGAACAACCGTTGCTGCGCCAACGGGCGTTCTACCAGGGCTGCCTGTTTGCTGCCTTCAGCCTGTTCTGGAGCGCCGTGCCCGTGGAGTTGTCGCGTAACCACGGCCTGAGCCAGAGCGAGATTGCCCTGTTTGCCCTGGTCGGTGCCCTCGGCGCCATTGCCGCCCCTATCAGCGGGCGCCTGGCCGATGCTGGGCATACCCAACGCGCCTCGCTCCTGGCGATGCTGTTTGCCGCGCTGAGTTTTCTGCCGGCGTTTATCCACCCGATCTACAGTGTGATTGGCCTGGCGGTGACCGGCGTGGTCCTGGACTTCTGCGTGCAGATGAATATGGTCCTCGGCCAGCGGGCCATCTACGCCCTCGACGCCCACAGCCGCAGCCGCTTGAACGCGCTGTACATGACCAGCATCTTTATCGGCGGCGCCTTTGGCTCGGCCATTGCCAGCAGTGTGTATGAACACGGCGGTTGGCTTGGGGTGATACTGGTGGGCAGCGCGTTCCCGCTGGTGGCCTTGCTGCGTTTTGTGCGGGTATCCAGGGCCGCGTTGGCAGTGAGCGCCTGACCCTCCGTCAGCACGCTCAGAGTCCTGCCTGTGGCTTACCTGCGGCCCAGCCCCGACGGGCTTTTTTCAAACAACCGCAAGAGCCCCTGCAACATCATAAGGGTCGCCTGGAGGACCCCTGTCAACGTTGCGAGCAGCGAAGCCTTGGTGTCTGGGGCTGGCGTTGGGGCTGGATCAGGGGCCGGCGCAGGAGTAGGAGTAGGGGTGGGTGCCTGCTCTTGCGTGACAATATCGGAGTGCTGGATTTTGCCAACGGTGTTCAACAGCAAGTCAGCCTTGCCATTACCACTCATATCGATCGCCAAACTGCCACGCCCTGTCTTCGCGTCATGGCTCAACACCGCCTCGCCTCGCTGCCCTTTGAATTGAGAGGTGAAGTTGAGGTCTTTGATACCGGTGTTTTTCAAGGCTTTGGAAACATCGATCTTATCGGTGCCGCTGGTGAAATCCTTGATCAGGTCAGGGTTCTGCGGCGTCGAATCACTGGCTTTGTCGTACTCGAAGGTGTCAGCGCCGCCGCCCCCCAGGAATACGTCTGCCCCACCTCCCCCCTTGAGGCGGTTATCCGCGTCATTGCCCGTCAACGCATCATTACCTGAACCGCCGATGGCGTTTTCCATCGTTACCCCTTTGGCGATGGAAACATTCCCGCGCATCCCTCCAACGTCCGAGAAGGACTCCGCCTTGAGGTTGATGTTCTGGTTCTGCGAATACCCGGAAAAATCCAGGGTGTCGTTCCCGCCACCATCCCACACACAAAAAAGGGCTGAATCACGAGCACTTTTCAAGCTCATGACGTCACGCCCGGTGTTGGAATTAAAACCATAGGTAGTGTCCGTGTTGCGGGTATTGCGGTTGACACCATACATACGCTGAATCGACGCAATGTCATGCATCATAGGCGCCGATGGCAGCTTATTCTTGAAGTTGTGGCCGGCGTTCTCGCTTTCGGCCCAATAACTCATGACCGAGTTGGCCCGTGTATCCTGCGCATACTTTGCGTCCCGATCGTAGGTGCCCCCGCCGTTGTAGTCAGAGGGGTGCGCCAACCCAAGGCAGTGCCCGATCTCATGTACCATCGTGGTATGAAAATGGCTGCCCTCCCTGGGTGTAGAGGGCACCCCTTGCGTACCGATCTGGGCACTTGCTGCCGGGTTCTGATGCGTAGGCCCCCAAGCCACGCCCCGGTTCGACCCGCCGTTACCTTTTACCTGAATAGATCCGTCCGGCACGCGGGCATTTTCATGAAAACTGATATTGGCCACGTCTTGCCAAGCCTGAAAGGCCCGACGGGCACAGGCCTTCTGTGGCTCGGTGAACTCCCGCAGATTGAAGGAAACCTGCGTCTTGCCGTTCTTGTCCTGGTCATAAAAGCGCATACCGCTTCGCGTAATCTGCTGGGCAGCCTGATCAGTGGTGAGGGAGCGTTTCTTACGGGAGTAAGACGGCTGCTTGTGCTGCCCAGCCGTTTTTGCCGGGTAATAATCAGGGCTTACAGAGGTATTGTTTATTTGACTCATGGCGTTCTCCAAATCGATTAAGGGCTGGGACAGCAGCGTCCAACGGCTTGCCTTCATCACGAAAGCCGTCTCGCTCACCGTCATCCCCCTTTAATCTTCCATGCAGGAAATCACCTCGCCACTTGGGCTTTGAGTCTTATTGAAACGCTTTGGCCTCCAGTTTGTTTTGCTGACAAAACACATGAATTCTGACAATCCTCATCCGTTACTGCGTCTCGAAAATGTGTGCCCAACCCTCTGACCGCGATTAAAAAACACAAAAAAGAACAGCTTGTTTCAATCCAAATCGTCAGCGTTATAAGAAATATCCGCTCTACATTTTCAGATTCAACGCAACCTCAGCGACACTAAGAACGCACCAACTTCTCCAACGCCGCATCCGCCAGGAATGACGAACGGCTTTTGACCTTGTGCTCGCGTACATAACGGTCAATACGCTGGATCACATACCCCGGCAACGTCACATTGACCTTCTCGGTCTTGCCCAGGTAGGGCGAGATATCGAGCTCCAGCATGCCCCAGCCCATCCCGGCGTACTCCTCATGGCTGTGATAGGCCGCGACCGAGGTCGGCATGGGAATCGCCTGGCCTTCGCTCGCCATCTCCTGCAACAGGATGTGGGCCACTTCGACAGCGGCGTTGTAAGCCTCTTCAAAACTGTCCCCGGCGGTCACCGCGCCTGGAATATCGGGGATCTGGATACCGGTGGCGGTAAAGTCATCGCCCCATTCGATACAGATTGGGTATTGCATGAATAGTCTCCTTAAAAAACCGACCTAGAACGAAAACAGCCCGGCACGCTGCCGGATACTTCGCACGGTGCCCAAGGGCAGGTCCTTCTTGGGATGGGGCACCGGTATCGTGTACGGGTTATAGCGATGGGTGAAAAGATGATGGCTGCCCGTGACCCGATCCAGCACCCAGCCCGCCTCTTGCAGTTCCTTGATCAATAGCCTGCTTTGCACCACAGCCTCCTTGCTCCGGCCTGAATAAAAATAACCCTAGGGTTACCTTTACTCAAGCACAGATTTATCGGAGCAGACTGGCGGTTGTTTTGCCGGATATTGAAAAGCCGCAGGCATTGCGCTAAAGCACGCGCCCATCCCAGCCCACCGTCACCTGCGGTGGCAGTTCAGCGCGATGCTGCAACAGCCAGGCATCCAGGGTGTGCCCGACGTGGGTCAGCACCCCAAGCTCGGCACCGCTCGCGTCGATGCATTGCAGGGCCAATGTCAAGTCATTGTGATTGCGCGGCGCCTGGGGTTGCGGTGGCATGGAGCAGTCGATGACCAGCACGTCCAGGGGCTCGCGCCGTAGCCAGTCGAGGGTCGCCGGGGGCAGGCCCGTGGTGTCGGTCAGATAGGCCAGGCGCCGTCCCTGCCCTTGCAGTAGGTAGCCGAAGGTCGGCTTGGAATGCTGGAGGGGTAACGCGGTGACCGCCAGCTCGCCAAACTGCCGGGTCTCGAACGCGGCAAAGGGCTGACTGAAATCGAGGATGCCGGGGTGTTTGTAGAGGTCCGACAGGCCTTCGGGGTCTGCCGGGCCATGCACCGGGATGATCAAGCCCTGGCCCCAGCGCAGGTGCAGCAGGCCCTGGGCATGATCGGCGTGGTAGTGGGTCTGCAAAATGCCGTTGAAACTGCGGGGCGGGAAACGCGCGGTCAGGTCCGTCAGCCCGCTGTCGATCAACCAGCGCTGGTCGCCGCACTCGATCAGCGCGCTGCACTCCCGGCGGCGCAGGCGTTCATCGCTGCGCGCCAGGGTACAGGCCGCGCATTCACAGCCATACACCGGGACTTGGCGGGCGTCGCCGGTGCCCAACAGGGTCAGGCGCATGCCGAGTGCCCCTCCTCCAGACAATCGAGCAAGCGGGCGACGGTGTGCGCCAACGGCCCGGAGTTATCCAGCAGGAACACCCCGGGCGCGGCCTGCAGGCTGTCGCGAAACTGCGCATTGCGTGCCAGGCGCGCGTCGATTTCTGCCACCGACTCACGGCCCCGCGCCAGCAAGCGCTGGCGCAACACCGCCTGGTCCACCGTCAGCAGCACCACTAACAGCGTCGGATAACGCGCGCGGGTTTGCGCCAGGTGCCCACGGGAGCCATTGACCAACACATCGTCGCCGGCCGCCAGCCAGTCGTCGATCTGCCGGGGTATGCCATAAGACAAACCATTGGCCTGCCAACTGAGGGCAAAGCCGCCCTCGGCTTGCAGCGCGGCGAATTGCGCGGGGCTCACGCCCTGGGCGGCCTCGCCCACCGCTTCGGCCGAACGGGTGATCACCCGCCGCACAATACGGCAACCGCGCTCGGCCAATGGCCCGCGCGCCGCCTCCAACAGGCTGTCCTTGCCCGAACCCGATGGCCCGATGAGATAGATCAACCTGCCCGCCATCAAAACACCCTCTTGGCTTGTCGCCAGACTTGTTGGACTACCGGCAGCCCGCCCTGGGCCCTGGCTTGCACCAGGTCCGCACGCAGGCCCACGGCAATTTCCCCGCGATCCTTGAGGCCCGCCGCCTGTGCAGGGGCCAGGCTGATCATCTGGATCGCCTGGGGCAGCTCGCAGCCATTGTCCTGGGCCGCCAGGGCAAAGGCCGCCGGCAGCAGGCTGGCCGGGTAGTAGTCACTGGAAAGTATATCCAGCAATCCTTCGGCGGCCAGGCCGGCGGCGGCCACATTACCCGAGTGGGACCCGCCGCGCACCACGTTCGGTGCGCCCATCAGCACTTTCATCCCCAGTTGCCGGCAACCACGCGCCGCTTCCAGGGTGGTGGGGAACTCGGCGATGTTCATGCCATAACGCGCTGACTCCTCGACATGGGCCAGGGTCGCGTCGTCATGGCTGGCCACCGACAGGCCACGCGCCAGGCAATGCTCGACGATCGCGGCGCGGTAGCGGTCGCTGTAGGCCTTGGAGTTGGCCATTTGCAGCACCACGAACGCGTCCATGGTGGCCTCGTCCAGGTGGTACTTGCCCATGTAGTACTCGCGGTACTTGGACTCCAGCACGAACTGGCGCTGGCCCGGCGAGTGGTCCATCACCGACACCAACTGCACCAGCGGGTTTTCCACCAGGTCACGGAACACGCTCAAGGTGTCCGGGTGGCACAGCTCGCAACGCAGGTGCAGGCGGTGTTCGGCGCGGGTCAGGCCGGCTTCCTGCGCCGAGGCAATGGCATTGAGCATCGCCGGCAGTTTCTGCATGCGATTGCCCTTGGGGTTCACGTCGCCGATGGACACCGCATCAAACACCGTGGTGATGCCCGCCGCGATGATCTGCGCATCATGGCTGAGCACTGCCGAGGTCGATGGCCAGTCCACGCCGGGGCGCGGGGTCATGTGTTTTTCCAGGTTGTCGGTGTGCAACTCCACCAGCCCCGGCAGCAGGAAATCACCGCCCAGGTCCTGGGCCTGGGGCAATTGGCTGCGGCCTTCAGCGAGGTCGACGATCACCCCGTCACGCAGCACCAGGCTGCCAAGAAATACACGATCAGCGGTCACCAGTCGGGCATTGCTAAGGATCTGTTCAGCGGGCATCGGCGTAGTCCTCATCGGTGATCACAGCGGGCGTCATGTCCAAATGGCGGTCGGCCACCGCCTCACGGGCGGCACGGTCATGGAAGATGCCGATCAGTGCGGCACCGCCGGCCTTGGCTTCGTTGATCAGCTCCAGGACGACCTGGCGGTTGTGGTCATCCAGGGACGCTGTCGGCTCGTCGAGCAACATCACCGGCCAGTCCACCATAAAGCCGCGCGCGATATTGACCCGCTGCTGCTCGCCCCCGGAGAACGTGCCCGGCGCCAGCGACCACAGGCACCGGGGGATATTCAGGCGCGCCAGTAACTGCTCGGCACGCGCCTGGGCGTCGGCTTTCGTCCAGCCACGGGCCAGCGCGGGCTCCATCACCACTTCCAAGCAGGCGACCCGTGGGATCACCCGCAAAAACTGGCTGACATAGCCCAGGGTCTGCTGGCGCACCTGGAGAATGTCCCGGGGCTGCGCGCCCACCAGCTCCAGCCATTGCCCAGCGTGACGGATGCGAATGCTGCCGCCCGCGGGCAGGTAGTTGCCGTACAGGGTGCGCAGCAAGGTGCTTTTACCGGCGCCGGACTGGCCGTGCAGCACCAGGCACTCACCGCCCTGCACGCGCAGGTCCACGCCGCGCAGCACGTTGAGCACTACCCCATGTTGTTGGTGCAGGGTGAAGGTTTTCGAGAGGTCACGGACCTCGATCAGGGCATTTGTCATGGCTGCAATACCGAAGACACCAGCAGTTGAGAATAAGGGTGCTGTGGATCGTCGAGGATCTGGTCCGTCAGCCCGGTTTCCACCACCCGCGAGCGGCGCATCACCACCAGGCGATCGGCCAGCAACCGTGCGACCGCCAGGTCATGGGTGACGATCACCACCGCCAGGTCCAGCTCGCGCACCAGGCCGCGCAGCAGGTCGAGCAGGCGCGCCTGCACCGACACATCCAGGCCCCCGGTGGGCTCGTCCATAAACACCAGGCGCGGGCTGGAAACGAGGTTGCGCGCGATTTGCAGGCGCTGCTGCATGCCGCCAGAGAAAGTGCGCGGCAGGTCGTCGATACGCTGCGGATCGATCTCCACCTGGCCCAGCCAGTCCAGGCCGGCACCACGCAATTGCGCGTAGTTGCGCACGCCCTGGGCCATCAGGCGCTCACCAATGTTGGCGCCAGCGGACACGCCCATGCGCAGGCCGTCGCGGGGGTTCTGTTCAACAAAGCCCCATTCGGTGCGCAACAAGGTGCGGCGCTCGGCTTCGCTGGCACTGTAGAGGTCCAGCCATTCGCCGTCCTGACTGCGATAGCCGATGCTGCCGGCCTGGGGTGGCAAGCGCCCGCTCAGCAACGAGAGCAAAGTGGATTTGCCCGAGCCGGACTCGCCGACAATCCCCAGCACTTCGCCGGGGTACAGATCAAAACTCACGGCCTGGCAGCCCTTCTCGGGGCCGTACAGCAGGGACAGGTCGCGCACTTGCAATAATGGCTGGCTCACTGGTTGTTCTCCTTGACCCGCTGGGCGCAGTACCAGGTGTCGGAACACACGAAACTCTGGGTCCCGGCATCGTCGAGAATCAGCTCATCGAGGAACGATTCATGGCTACCGCAGATGGCGCAGTGGTGGTCCCACTTCTGCACTTCAAAAGGGTGATCCTCGAAGTCCAGGCTGCTGACCTGGGTATACGGCGGCAGCGCGTACAGGCGCTTTTCGCGGCCGGCACCGAACAGCATCAGCGCCGGGCTCATGTCGAGTTTCGGGTTGTCGAATTTGGGGATCGGCGAAGGGTCCATCACATAGCGCTCGTCGACCATCACCGGGTAGGCATAGGCGGTGGCGATATGGCCGAAGGTGGCGATGTCTTCGTAGAGTTTTACGTGCATCACCCCGTAATCGTTGAGGGCGTGCATGGTGCGGGTCTCGGTTTCCGAGGGTTCGATAAAGCGCAGCGGCTCGGGGATCGGCACCTGGTAGACCATGATCTGCCCGGCCTGCAGCGGGGTTTCCGGGATGCGGTGGCGGGTCTGGATCACCGTGGCGTCGGGGGTGGCTTCGGTGGTGGCGATACCGGCGGTGCGCGCAAAAAAGCGGCGGATGGACACGGCATTGGTGGTGTCGTCGGCGCCCTGGTCAATAACCTTGAGCACATCATCAGCCCCCAGGATCGCCGCCGTCAGTTGCATGCCGCCGGTGCCCCAGCCATAGGGCAGCGGCATCTCGCGCCCGCCAAAGGGCACCTGGTAGCCGGGAATCGCCACGGCCTTGAGCAAGGCGCGGCGGATCATGCGTTTGGTCTGCTCGTCGAGGTAGGCGAAGTTGTAGGCGGCATCATTCATGGCGAGTGCCCTCGGCCGGTTGGCGCAGTTTGCGGATCAGTTCCAGTTCGGCCTGGAAGTCCACGTAGTGCGGCAATTTAAGGTGCGAGACAAAACCGGCGGCCTCGACGTTGTCGCAGTGGGCCAGCACGAACTCTTCGCGCTGGGCCGGCGAGACAATCTCTTCGCTGTACTCCTCGGCCCGCAGCGAGCGGTCCACCAGGGCCATGCCCATGGCCTTGCGCTCGGCATGCCCGAACGCCAGGCCATAGCCGCGGGTGAACTGCGCCAACTCGGTAGCCGAGCCGACGAACTGGTTGACCATTTCGCACTCGGTGACTTCGATGCTGCCCAGGCAGATGGCAAAGCCCAGTTCTTCGGGATCGATCCAGACCTCGACGTCACCGATGCGAATCTCCCCGGCAAACGGGTGGTTGCGCCCGTAGCCACGCTGGGTCGAATAACCCAGCGCCAGCAGAAACCCTTCATCGCCACGGGCCAGGGCTTGCAGGCGTTCGGCACGGCTGGCGGGGAACTCCAGCGGGTCACGGGTGATATCGGCGACGCGGGCGTGGTCGTCGGCCTCGTGCTTGATCAGGCCTTCCTTGGCCAGCAACCCCAGCACCCGTGGGCACGGTTCGAGTTGCGCGTCCGCCGTGGTCTGCGGGCCTGGATACGCACCTTCGGCCAGCAGCGCAAAATCCAGCAGGCGATGGGTGTAGTCGAAGGTCGGGCCCAGCAGTTGGCCACCCGGCACATCCTTGAAGGTGGCCGACAACCGCCGGCTCAACGACATCTGCGCGGTGTCGATCGGCAGGCTCGGGCTGAAACGCGGCAACGTGGTGCGGTAGGCGCGCAACAGGAAGATCGCTTCTACCAGGTCCCCCGCCGCCTGCTTGATTGCCAGCGCAGCCAGCTCGGTGTCGTACAGCGAGCCTTCACTCATCACCCGCGCCACGGCCAGGGGCAGTTGCTGGCGGATCTGCTCGACGCCAAGCTCAGGTACGGCAGGATCGCCCCGGCGTTTTTTCGCCAGCAGGCGGTGGGCATTGTCGATGGCCTGTTCGCCACCTTTGACGGCTACGTACATCAGGCGTGCTCCTGTGTGATGCGGCTGCTGCGCGGCAGGCCGAGCAACTGATGGCCGGCGCTGAACAACACGTCCAGGCCACGGGGGAAAGCTTCACGGCGCTGGCGCTCCAGCCAGAACGCCGGCGGCACCGGCACCTGCACCCGGCGCTGGGCCTGGATGCCCGGGCCGCGCCAGAGCAAGGCGTGCCCGGCGTCGAGGGCGGTAAGCTGGACCAGCAAGGTGCAGGACTGGTCCGGGTAGCGGTCATTGCCATGGTCGAAGCCGCTCAGATCGAGCAGCTCCGGCTCGCCGAGCAGGGCAAACGCGGCCTCCTCCCGACGTGCGACCAACGGGCAGCCACAGTGGAAGGCCAGGTTGGCGCGGATCAGCGGCGTGTCGAACGCCGGTGCCAGCCACAGCGGCGTGTCCACATCCAGCAGCGCCAGGCACAAGGCATAGGTGGCGGGCGCCAGGCCATCGAGGTACGGGGCTGCCGGCAGGTGCTGGATCACACCCGGTTCAGCCAAGGCCTTGAGCGCTGCGCGAAAACTGCGTTGGGCATCCAGCACCGGCTCGACAAACGCCGGTTGCAATAATTGAGCGTTCATCCGTTTTCTCCTCGCACCAGGGTGAAGAACTCGACCTTGGTCGCCGCCGTATCGGCTTCTTTTTGCGCGCGGCGCCGGGCTTGGGCCTGGGCCAGTGCGCTGATCAAATCCGTGAGCCACGGGCTCGGCGGCGTGTTTTGCAGATGGGCATCGGCCAGGGCTGCCAGTTCGGCGTGGACCTTGTCGCGCCCCGCCAGGTAGCTGTAGCCGGTGCGGCCATCGGCCAGGCGCACCACACAGCGGGTCACCGTCATTTCGCCGACGTTGAACGGCGCGCCATTGCCGCCCATGCGCCCACGCACCAGGGTCATGCCGATTTCCGGGGCGCGGATCAGTTGGTACTCGGCGTCCTTCAAGGCCGCTTCGTGGGGTTGCAGTTCATTGAGCTGGGCGCGGGCAAGTACGCCAATCCAATGCTGACGCGGGGACAGATTCATCGGGGTCTCCATCAAGTCACCACCTGGTACTGGAAGCGATCCGAACGGCTGGTGGACTGCGCCAGCTCCACCGGGCGGCCATCGCGATCGCGGGAAAGGGTGAATACGGTCAAGGCCGGCAAGTGCCGGGGCATCATCAGCAGTGCGGCTTCGTCGCGGTTGGGCAAGCGCGCACCGATCAGGCTCTGGGTGCGGGTCAGCGGCAGGTCGCGCTCGCGCAGGTATTGGCGCAGGGAGCCGCCGTTGTAGTGCGCCAGCAACGGCGCTTGGCTTGCGCAGTAGCGATGGCGGATCAGGCTGACGGGCTGCTGGTCGAGCTTGCGCAGGGTTTGCAGCTCGATCATCGGCGCCATTTCGGCGATGCCCAGGTGCTGCGCTTCTTCGCGGCTGGCGTAGCAGTAACGACGCTTGAGCAGCAGCGCCTGCACGCCATGCCCCAGGGCCGACAGCGACTGGCTGTAGGCGGTGTCGGCGCCCATCGGGTAGATCAGCGGCCGGTCCAGCACCTGCGTGCCCTTGCCCTGCTGACGCAGCAGGCTGCCTTCAAACACCAGCTCATCAATGGCGCGGCGCAGGGTGTGGCGGTTGACGCCAAAGCGTTCGGCCAACTGCACCTCGCCCGGCAGGAACTCCCCGGCCTGGTAGCCGCTGAGTTCGCGGCGCAGGATATCGGCGAGTTCGCGGTACACCGGCTCATCTTGTCTAGACAACTGCATGCTTAAAAAAAGCGCCCGCAGGCACCCCTCCAAAGTCAGATAAACCGCTTGCGCAGGCGTTGGGACAGCACGTCGATCAGGCTCACCACCACGATGATCACCAGCAGCACCGCGCAGGTCTGCACGAACTGGAAGGCGCGGATGTTCTCCCACAGGATCACGCCGATGCCGCCGGCGCCGACCATGCCCACCACCGTCGCCGAGCGCACATTGGCCTCGAAGCGGTACAGCGCATAGCTCACCCACAGCGGCATGACTTGCGGGATCACGCCGTAGATCACCTCTTGCAAGGCGCTGGCACCGGTGGCGCGTACGCCTTCCACGGGGCCGGGGTCGATGGCCTCGACGGCTTCGGCAAATAGCTTGGCCAGAACCCCGGTGGTGCTGATCCACAGGGCCAGTACCCCGGCAAACGGACCAAGGCCGACCGCCACCACGAACAACATGGCGAACACCATTTCGTTGATCGAACGGAAGGCATCCATCACCCGGCGCAGGGGTTGGTGAATCCACCAGGGCGTGATGTTGTCGGCGCAGAGGATGCCCAGGGGCACCGAGCAGACAATCGCCAGCACCGTGCCCCAGAGGGCGATTTGCACGGTGACGATCATTTCCTTGAGGTAGGCGCGCCACTCGTGGAAGTCCGGCGGGAAGAAGTCAGCGGCGAAGGTCGCCATGTTTGCCGAGTCGCGGTACAGCGCCAGCGGGTTCATTTCCGCGCCTTTCCAGGCCCAGGCCAGCAACACCAGGAACAGGCCCCAGCCGAGGTATTGCGGCCAGGTTCTTTTGCCTACGGCTTCAGCGTGCAAGGTCGTCATGGATCACTCTCGATAATGGTTGGAGCCGGGCCTCTGTGTGTGGGAGCGGGCTTGCCCGCGAATGCGGTGTGTCATTCAACACATCCAGCGACTGATTCACCGCTTTCGCGAGCAAGCCCGCTCCCACACAAGCCCGCTCCCACATAGGCCCAGTTCACACATAGGCTCCGGTCCCACAGGGGGTCAGCCGTTGGCGGCGGGTTTCTTGTCCAGCTCGCTCAGGCGCTGTTGCAGCGTGGCCAGGTCGGCGTCGATCTGCGCCAGCTTCTTGGCTTTATCTGCCTCGGCCAGCTTGCTGTCGGCGCTGATGGTCGTGCGCTGCTTGAACAGCTCCAGTTGGCGGATCGGCAGCAACTGGTCGTCATTGGAGGCGAGGAACTTGCCCAACTGCATGTTCTTGAGCACAGCCTTTTCTTCATCGGTGTCGCCGTAGCTGAAGATGAAATCGCGGATTTTGCTCTTCTCGCTGTCCGTCAGGGCCTTGCTCCACACCAGCGGGTCGGCGGGGATCAGCGGCGACTTCCAGATCACCTTGAGTTGGGCGGCCTTGTCCGGCTGGGTCACTTCCAGGCGGTCCCAGCTTTCGGTGTTGAAGGTGGCCACGTCCAACTGCCCCTTGGCCACGCTCAGTGCGTTGACTTCATGGCTGGAATTGAGCGTGCGCTTGAAGGCGGTGGCGGCATCCACGTTGTTCTTGGCGAACACGTAGTAGCCCGGCACCAGGTAGCCCGAGGTGGAGTTCGGGTCGCCATTGCCGAAGGTCAGGTTCTTGGCGTTCTTGAGCATGTCTTCGACGGAGTTGAGCGGGCTGTCCTTGCGCACGATCAACAGGCTCCAGTAGCCGGCGGCGCCGTTGGCGGCGGCGGTCTGGGCGAAGATCTGGCCGTTGGAGCGATCCACCGCCTCCATCGCCGCCTTGTTGCCGAGCCAGGCCACATCCACTTTGTTAAAGCGCATGCCCTGGATCAGCCCGGCGTAGTCGGAGGCGAAGGTAGCGTTGATGGTCAGGCCGGTCTTCTTGTGCATGTCGTCGAGGAACGGCTGCCAGATGCTCTTGAGGTTCTGCGAAGACTCGGTGGACATGATGCCGAAGTTGATGGCCTTGTCGGCAGCCTGGGCATTGCCCATGGCGACGCTGGCCAACAACACGGCGGACAGGAAAACATGACCGATACGGTTCAACATGCAAGCGACTCCTATAGATCGTGGGTGGGGGTTCAAGCGCGGGCCAGGGCCAGGCGCTGGGGTAGCTCGGCACGGCGCGGCGACTCGGAAAACATCAGGCTGGTGTCGACGTCGGCACCGTACAGATCGTTGAGGAACTGGCTGCTCATCTCGCGGCCCTGCCCATCGAAATGAATGCGCCCGTCCTTGAGCGCCACGGCACGCGGGCAATACCGCATGGCGTAATCGACTTGATGCAGGGTCACGACTACGGTCTTGCCGTCACGGCGGTTGATATCGGCGAGAATCTCCATAACCTTGCGCGCCGACTCCGGGTCCAGGGAGGCAATCGGCTCGTCGGCCAGGATCACTTCGGCACGCTGGGTCAACGCCCGGGCAATCGCCACGCGCTGCTGCTGGCCACCGGACAGGGTCGAGGCGCGCTGCTGGGCCAGGTCCGCCAGGCCGACCCGTGCCAGGGACTCCATGGCACATTGCTTTTCCTCGGCCTTGAACAACCCGAGGTTGCCGCGCCAGCGCGGCATACGGCCCAGGCAACCGAGCAACACGTTGTCGAGCACACTCAGGCGATTGACCAGGTTGAACTGCTGGAAGATATAGCCAATATCCGCGCGCAGCCGCCGCACCTTGCCATTCAACCGCCCACTGGCCTGCACCTGGCGGCCCAGCACCTTGACGCTGCCGCCATTGCCCTTGTCGCAACAGGCCAGGCCCGCGAGGTGGCGCAACAACGTGGACTTGCCGGAGCCGGACGCACCGATCAGGGCAACCATTTCGCCAGTGGCGATAGTGAGTTCGAGGTCGACCAACGCGGTTTTCTTCGCAAAGGTCTTGTTCAGGCGATCGACATGGATAGCGGGAGTCATGGGCTTCTCTGTCTGGTTTGAACAGCCTTGCGGGGCTGTGTTTGAGTTCAAATGACAGTAGGCGCGGCAGGTGTCAGGGCTATGACTTGCACATGACGACAGGGGGGCGGTTTGATGAAGGTTTTATGAAAGGTTGGAACAGCTGAAGGATAATTCCCATGCACATGAGGATAAGGATCGTTCCCACGCTCCGCGTGGGAATGCCGCCAGGGACGCTCTGCGTCCCGATCCTGTGCAGGGGCAGGATGCGTTTCTTTGCTGCATGGGGGAGGATCAAAAAGGTTGGGATAGCTGAAGGGCTTTTCCCATGCACCATATATGCGACTTTTCCTACGACCCCTGTGGCTTGCAGTTGCTATAACGCACCGTTAGCCTCTCGCAGTCGCTGCTCATCAGCGATCGGGTTTGGTCGCCCGGGTTAGAATGGCGCACAGTGCCGCGCGAGCGGCATTATTGTGTTCGCGTTATGGCGAGCTGTACGTGGGAGGGCTTAGGCCCTGCCGGGTTTCCATTCCCTGGTCGACCAACCTGCGTACAGCTCGCCACCCTTCGGCTTGGTCGCGGATGTGGTGAGTTCCAATTGAATGGAGATTTACTGCATGAAAAAAGTCACACCTAGCCCGCCCTACTCCCTGAACGACAGCAAACTCCACGAAGCCGCCCAACGCGCGTTCAAGCATTACGAACTGCATTCGCAACCTGTCTGTACCCCATCAGAAAAACTCTTCACGGTCCGTGCCGGCCTCAGCACCGAAGAAGCGTTGAGCAACGCCTGTGAAATGCTCGAGTCGGCGGTAGTCAGTGCGTACGACTGCACCGAGCATCTTGAAGGCTCCAGCCGTAAGCAGGTGATGGCGGTGGTGCAATTGATTGAGATGGCGCAGTTGTTAGTAGACGCAGCGTTGCACCGGGAATGCCCGGCGGCCTGACGGCCAAGTAAATCCCTGTGGGAGCTGGCAAGCCAGCTCCCACATCTGGATGGGATTTCAAGTTATAAAAAAGGCGACCGGAAAAGATTCGGTTATCCAACCAAAATACGAGCCCCCTGGTATACCGAAAATCCCATCAGGAGGCCCCCGCTGACCCGGTTGAACACGCTTAGGTTCGGAGGGTCGGGCAGATGCTTTTTGATAAACCCGCCTCCCACGGCATAAACCATCTGACCTAGAAATGAACCGGCCAGAAAGCCGCTTAAACACCAGTAAAGTCCATACCCTTCAAGGGGAATCCCACTGGCGATGGCGTAAGAAGAAATCGCAACGATGGTGAAAGGACTGGTCAACGTCAGCAAGAAAACAGGGATAAAACCCGCCGCGCTCTTCACCTGTTTTGGTGAGCTGTGTCTTTTGAAAGTCATCGCACCCAAGTAAAAAATATAAGCAATCGCCAACCACGTTAATAGGTGACTGTTTGCCAACCAAACCCCTTCGACTGTCTTTAAGCCTGTAAAGGCGACGGCTGCAAACACTGCATCTGCAACCGCCGCACCTGATGCTCCGGGTACTGCGCTCCGTAGGCCATGGGTGATGGACTGCCTAAAAATAATGAAGGCTACGGGTCCAAAACTTAGCGATAAAATTGTGGCAAACGCCGCAGAACTCAGAATTTCTTGCACCTACTCCAAAGCCTCCCTAAACATTTTTTTATTTGCATGGCAATGCGGGCACTTAAAGTCCTCACCTATCTGCTCCCAAGTTGTCCCAGCCTCAATATCAGCTAAGGGCTCCCCAGTAAGCTCCGAATAAATATAGTGACAAATTTGACATTCGTAAGATTTTGACATAGCGAAAACCCTTGAACTTGTGGATTCAAACAATCGTCAGGCGTTGATTCAACGCAGCAAACATATGTTCAAACCCATCCATAAAGGCCATTGCCCCGCGCATCGCTTGCGGAGCAATACTTGGATTTTTTTCCAAATAAGAAATTATTATTTCTCGCCCTGTCGCTACATGCATAGGTTCGACTTCACAATGAATTGCAAAAAAGGCCAGGACCGGATCATCTTCCCCCCTTAAACCATAGGAGGCTGCGTATCTCTGAAACCCTTTGAGAAAATACTGAAACTCCCGCGACGACGTCATCTCCGATGCGAGATGAAAACCCAATGCCTCCCCTAAGAATTCAGAGCGGTACGATCGATGGGTGTTATTTCCCATGGCAGTACCCTCCGGAAGAATGTAGTGAGGGTTGAATAATTCAGCATCAGATAAACCCAAGTGGGTCGTCAGTTCCTTGAACATCTGGTGATGGGTTGGCAGCATATGTTTGTTATGTTGATGTAACCCATACTCGTCCACAGATGCGTAGAGAATATGAGCAGCTTTCGCAGTTCCATTCCATCTATCTTCTTTGATCCACTCATCTGTAACCCGTGCAGCCAATGCCACGATACCTGCTGGGACATCTTTGAAAAACGCCCATAGGGTTCCAAAGAACGTGGCCAGTCCCTCATGGCTCAAGGGTTGGGCCGAAAGGATCTCACCAAACCTTTCAAGCTCTCGAAGTGCACCGTGCCTGATGATTGCACTGGCAATTTCGTTATATCCAGCCTCACACACTCTATATATTTCGTTCTTATCAGTTCTTTTAGCAGATCCAAACTCGGACGAAGACTCAACGTTCATACTTAACTCCCTCTCCACACCATAAGTTTATAAATCCATTAGTAGTCCCCTTGCCTCCATATAAAAATTATTATCCACGTAGAAAAAATGTCAACCAAACGAAGAAATATTTCTCACCCCGCTAAAACAGGCGAGCCAGAGCCATTCTTTCCAAAATAAAAAAATACAAGACTACAATTCCGTTTAATATATAAATCTATTCCCACACATTACTCGCAGGACAAACAAAGAAATTTCCTATTTTAGCGAAGGGTAATTCCCACAACAAATTAAGCAACACCAAAAACAATCATAAAAAAGGCGACCGTTCAAAGGTCGCCTTTAGGAACTCGTTCCCACGCAGCATGGGAACGATCACTCACAGGCAGTTCATTTCGCGTACTGCTTACTCAACCCCGGCGGTACACCCTGCACATTCGTCTCTTCCCATGGCCCGTTGGGGCTGATGGAGCGGCTCCAGCCGTTGCTCCAGCGGTAGTAGGTGCGCTGGCGGTAGAAGGTGTGCGGTTGTTCGTCCAGCACGTAGACCTGCATCTTGCCGTCCCAGTGGCTGGCGGCGCCGGGGGGTGGGGCGAAGGTTGGGGACTTGCTGGGCAAGGGCTTGGCGGGGGCGGTGACCGGGCCGGAAGGTTTGGTTACCGGCTGGGTCGAGGGGCCCGACGGTGGGAGGGTCGGGCCCGTAGGCCCTGGTGGTGGCCGATGAACCGCGCAAGCGCTCAAGCCCAAGACCAGGCTGAGCAGGGTGATACGAGCGATGGCGGTCATGGGGGTTCCTCGAAATTATTGGTCCGGGCTGTCGATGGTCAACTGCTGGGTCGCGGTGGTGCTGCTGGCCAGGGTTTGACTGCGGCCGATCCACTCGCCGGCAGTCGGTTGACCGGCCCGTGAGATGCGCGCAACCAGTTGGACTTCGGGAAAGTTGGACAGTTTCAACTGCGGCATCATCGCATCGGCATCGCCCAGTTCGACGGTCACCGGCAGGTCGGCCACGGTGACGCGCTTGGCGGCCAGTGGCGCCGGCGGGCCGGAAGCGGCGCGGGCGAAGATGAATACGCTGTCGGTCGGCAGAGCGCGGGCTTTGACATCCGCCGCCAGGTCCACGCGTACTTTCATCACGGCGGTCTTGGCGGTCGGCGCGACGGCAGCGCCGCCCTCTTTCAACTTCTCGGCCGCGCGGTCGATGCCGCCTTGCAGCGCTACGCGGGAGCTGTCCTGCTCCGGCAACTGGGCCAGCAGGCGGTTCCAGTAGTCGATAGCTTCCTGGTAACGCTGCCCTTCAAAGGCGGCGATGCCCAGCAGGCCGAGGCTGGTGACTTCTTTCGGATCGAGCTTCAGCGCTTCGTCGGTCAAGGCCTGAAGCTGCGGCGACCATTGTTTGTTGTTGGCAAAGTACTGCGCCTGGGCCCACTGCCCTAGCAATTCCGGCTGGCGGCCGGCCAGGGCCACGGCGCGCTCGAAGACCTTGGCCGCATCGGCCGAACGGTCTTGGGCCATATAGGCGCGCCCCAGGAAGTACAGGCCTTCGGCCGAGTCCGGTTGCGCCGCTGCTGCCCGTTCCAGGCGCTGGGTCATGTCGGCAAGGGACACCGGCGGCTGGGAGAATTCGTGGGTCAGTTCAACCTTGTCGATGGCACCATAATGCAGGTACAGCCCCAGGCCCAGCACCGGCACCAGCACGGCGGCCAGCAGTGGCAGTGGCTTGCCCAGGCGCGATTCGCGAGGTTTTTCCACACCTTCGGTATCGGCCAGCAATTCGCGGGCGGCTTCGGCGCGGCCGGTGTCGAGCTGTGCTGCGTTGAGCACGCCTTCGCTTTGTTGGGTTTGCAGTTCGGCAACCCGTTCCTGATACAGCGCAACGTTCAGCGCAGTGCGATCTTCTTCACGTTGGGCGCGACGCACGCGCAACACCGGGATCAACAGGAAACTCAAGGCAACCAGGAGCAGCAGGCCAGCTGCGAGCCAGAAATCAATCATCAGTTTTTTTGTCCAGCAGTTGGTCGAGGCGTTGGCGCTCTTGGGCAGATAGCGCGTCAGATCCATCGGTAGGTGCCGCACGACGACGGCGGACGATCACAGCCATGACCACCAGGCCACCCAGCAACAGGGCGGCGGGGCCAAACCACAGCAGCGCAGTCTTGCTCGTCAGCGCGGGTCTGTAGCGGACAAAATCACCGTAGCGATCGACCATGAAGTCGATGATCTGCTGATTGTCCTTGCCCTCACCCAGCATGCGGAAGATCTCTTTGCGCAGGTCGGCGGCAATCGGTGCGTTGGAGTCGGCGATGTCCTGGTTCTGGCACTTGGGGCAGCGCAGTTCCTTGGTCAGCTCATGAAAGCGCTCGCGGTCGGCCGGCGTGGAAAATTCGTAGGTATCGATGGCCGCGTGGGCCACACCCAGCAGGCCCAGGGCCAGGACGGCGGCGGTCAACCAGCGCTTCATGGCTTGGCCTCGTCCACCAGGGCCTGGTACTTGGCCGCCAGTTGTTCGCGCCAGATCACTTCGTCGATCACCCCCACGAACTTGTCGCGGATCACGCCCTTGGCGTCGATAAAGAAGGTTTCCGGGGCGCCATACACGCCGAGGTTCAGGCCCAGGTTGCCGTCTTCATCGCGTACGTCCAGCAGATACGGGTTGTGGAACTCCGCCAGCCACTTCACGGCCGACGCATTGTCGTCCTTGTAGTTGATGCCGTAGATCACCACGCCCTGCTCGGCCAGCTTGTTCAGCACCGGGTGTTCCACGCGGCAGGAGATGCACCAGGTGGCCCACACATTGACCAGCGCCGGTTTGCCGATCAGGTCGGCCTGGGTCAGGGTTTTATCGCCCTGCACCGTCGGCAGCGAGAACGCCGGGAACGGCTTGCCGATCATCGCCGACGGCAGCTCGGCCGGGTCCAGGTACAGGCCGCGATACAAAAACACCGCGACCAGCAGAAACAGCGCCAGCGGCACTACCATCAACCAACGTTTCATACTGCGGCTCCCTGCATGCCGAGGGCTTCACGCACCCGGCTCTTGACCTTGACCCGGTAACGCCGGTCCAGCGCCGCCAGCAAACCGCCAAAGCCGGTCAGCAGGCCGCCGAACCAGATCCAGCGTACAAACGGCTTGACGTGAACGCGCACGGCCCAGGCGCCATCGCCCAACGGCTCGCCCAATGCCACGTAGAGGTCACGGGTGAACCCGGCGTCGATCCCGGCTTCAGTCATCATCGAACTCTGCACGGTGTACAGGCGTTTTTCCGGGTGCAGCACGGAAATTTGCTGGCCGTTGCGCAGTACGCGCACGGTGCCTTTGTCGGAGGTGAAGTTCGGCCCCTCGAAGTGCTTGGCACCTTCAAAGACGAACTGGTAGCCGCCCAGGTCCATGGACTCGCCAGGGGCCAGGCGCAGGTCGCGCTCGGCGCTGTTCTGGCTGGACAACACCACGCCCAGGGCACACACGGCGATACCGATATGGGCGATCTGCATGCCCCAGTAGCTGCGGGTCAGGGTCGGCAGGCCCTTGATCAGGCCCTTGTGCCGGGTCTTGTCGAAGATATCGCGCACGCCGGCCAGCAACACCCAGGCCGCCAGCATGAAGGTGGCAAGCACTGCCCAGTTGAAGTCGCCATAGGCAACCCCGGCAACCACCGCCAAGGCGGCACTGCCCAGCAACACCGGGGTCAGCATGCCCAGCAGCCATTTGACCGGGGTGTCTTTCCAGCGCACCAGCACGCCAACCGCCATCACCACCATCAACAGGCCCATCAACGGGATGAACAAGGCGTTGAAGTACGGCGGGCCGACCGACAGCTTGGCGCCGGTCAGGGCATCGAGTACCAGCGGGTACAGGGTGCCCAGCAGGATCATCGAGGCGGCGACGATCAGTACCAGGTTGTTGCCCAGCAACAGGGTTTCCCGCGACCACAGGTTGAAGCCCACGTGGCTCTTGACCACCGGCGCGCGCAGGGCGAACAGGGTCAGCGAACCGCCGACCACACAGAGCAGGAAGATCAGGATAAACACGCCGCGCTCAGGGTCGGCGGCGAATGCGTGTACCGACGTCAGCACGCCGGAACGCACGAGGAACGTGCCCAAGAGGCTCAGGGAGAAAGCGGCAATAGCCAGCAACACGGTCCAGCTCTTGAACACCCCGCGTTTTTCCGTGACCGCCAGGGAGTGGATCAGTGCCGTGCCCACCAGCCAGGGCATGAAGGAGGCGTTTTCCACCGGGTCCCAGAACCACCAGCCGCCCCAGCCGAGTTCGTAGTAGGCCCACCACGAGCCCAGGGTGATGCCGATGCCGAGGAAAGCCCAGGCGACGATGGTCCATGGCCGCGACCAACGCGCCCAGGCGGCGTCGAGACGCCCGCCGAGCAAGGCGGCGATGGCAAAGGCGAAGGCCACGGAGAAGCCCACGTAGCCCATGTAGAGCATCGGCGGGTGGACGATCAGGCCGATATCCTGCAGCAACGGGTTGAGGTCGCGACCGTCCATGGGAATCTGCGGCAGAATCCGCTCGAACGGGTTGGAGGTCATGATCAAAAACAGCAGGAAGCCGATGCTGATCATGCCCATCACCGCCAGCACCCGCGCCAGCATCACGTGCGGCAACTGCCGGGAGAACACCGACACGGCAAAGGTCCAGCCGCCGAGGATCAGGGCCCACAGCAGCAGGGAGCCTTCGTGGGCGCCCCACACGGCGCTGAACTTGTAGTACCAGGGCAAGGCGCTGTTGGAGTTGCTGGCCACATAGGCGACGGAAAAGTCGTCGGTCATAAAGGCGTAAGTCAGGCAACCGAAGGCGAACGCCAGGAACGCGAACTGGCCCCAGGCGGCGGGTTGCGCCAGGCTCATCCACAACCGGTCGCCGCGCCAAGCGCCCAGCAGCGGCACGATGGCCTGGACGATGGCAAAGCACAGGGCGAGGATCATCGCCAGTTGGCCCAACTCGGGGATAAACAATGTAGAGGTCATCGCTTAACCCTCCTTGGCTGGGGTTGGCGCGGATTGGCCGCTGTCTTTTAACGCCTTGGTTACTTCCGGCGGCATGTATTTTTCATCGTGCTTGGCCAGCACTTCATCGGCCACCACCACGCCGTCGGCGTTGATCTTGCCCAGGGCGACAATGCCCTGCCCTTCGCGGAACAGGTCCGGGAGGATGCCGCGGTAGGTGATGGTCACGGATTTATTGAAGTCGGTGACCACGAAGGTCACGTCCAGGGAGTCGCCGGAGCGCTTCAGGGAACCGGCCTCGACCATGCCGCCGGCGCGGATCCGCGTGTCTTGCGGGGCTTCGCCATTGGCGATCTGGGTCGGGGTATAGAACAGGTTGATATTCTGCTGCAAGGCACTCAAGGCCAGGCCCACGGCAATGCCGACGCCCACCAGGATGGCAAGGATGATCAACAGACGTTTTCTACGCAGCGGATTCACTTATCGGTCTCCCGGCGCAGACGACGCGCCTCTTGTTGCAGGTAACGCTTGCGGGCCAGGATCGGCGCAACGACGTTGAGGGCCAGGACGGCCAGGCTGATGCCATAGGCGGTCCAGACGTACAGGCCATGGTGGCCCATGGCAAGAAAATCACTGAAAGAGGCGAAACTCATCCACGGGCTCCCAGGCTGTTTTGCACTTCGACCTTGACCCAACTGGCGCGGGCTTCACGCTTGAGCACTTCGAGGCGCATGCGCATCAGCAGCACCGCACCGAAGAAGCAGTAGAAGCCCAGGACCATCAGCAGCAGCGGCGCCCACATTTCCACAGGCATCGCCGGTTTTTCGGTGAGGGTGAAGGTGGCGCCCTGGTGCAGGGTGTTCCACCACTCCACCGAGTACTTGATGATCGGGATATTGATCACGCCGACAATCGCCAGCACCGCGCAGGCCTTGGCGGCGCTGTCACGATTGCTGATGGCGTTGCCCAGGGCAATCAGCCCGAAGTACAGAAACAGCAGGATCAGCATCGACGTCAGTCGCGCATCCCAGACCCACCACGAGCCCCAGGTCGGCTTGCCCCAGATCGCCCCGGTCAGCAGCGCCACGGCGGTCATCCACGCACCGATGGGCGCCGCGCATTGCAGGGCGACGTCGGCCAGCTTCATCTTCCACACCAGGCCGACAATGCCGCACACCGCCAGCATCACGTAGCAGGACTGGGCCAGTAGCGCGGCAGGTACGTGGATATAGATGATGCGAAAGCTGTTGCCCTGCTGGTAGTCCGGCGGTGCGAAGGCCAGGCCCCAGACCAGGCCGCTGCCGATCAGCAGGAAAGCCGCGACGGCCAGCCAGGGCAGCATTGTGCCGCTGATGCCGTAGAACCACTTGGGCGAGCCGAGCTTGTGAAACCAGGTCCAGTTCATTGCTGTTTCCATCACGGTTGCTTTTCGTCGTTGCGAAAAGTCTAGGGTCTTTACTGGTTAAGGCATAACACTTAACCAGACCTCATTATTCGCCGACGCTGATCTTCAGGCCGGCCGCTATAGCAAAAGGTGTCAGGGTTACCGCCAGGGCGGTCAGGCTGCCAAGCCACAAGAGGTAACCGGTCGCCGGCATCCCCATGAGCGCGGCCTGCAAGGCGCCGCTGCCCAGGATCAACACCGGGATATACAAAGGCAAAATCAGCAAGGCCAGCAACAGCCCCCCACGTTTGAGGCCCACGGTCAGTGCCGCGCCCACCGCTCCCAGCAAGCTCAGCACCGGGGTGCCCAGCAACAACGAGGCCAGCAATACCGGCAGGCATTCGGCAGGCAGGCCCAGCATCATCGCCAGCAACGGCGCGAGCAAGACCAGCGCCAGGCCGGAGAAGGCCCAGTGTGCCAGTACCTTGGCCAGTACCAGAAGAGGCAGGGGGTGCGACGAAAGGACCCACTGCTCAAGGGAACCATCTTCAAAATCACTGCGAAACAGCCCGTCCAGCGAGAGCAGGACGGACAAAAGGGCCGCTACCCACACCAGTCCCGGAGACAAGGTTTGCAACAGTTTAGTCTCGGGGCCGACCGCCAAAGGGAACAACGCGATGACAATTGCGAAGAACACCAGCGGGTTGGCCAACTCCGCCGGGCGGCGACACAGCAAGCGGGCTTCGCGGGCGACCAACAGGGCAAAGACACTCATACCGACCACCGCCCCAGGTCCAGGTCGCGGTAACCGGCAGGCATGCGGGTCAGGGTGTGGTGGGTGGTGAGGACCACCATGCCGCCCTGTTCGCAGTGCCGGGCCAGGTGTTCTTCGAGCTGCGCCACGCCCTGTTTGTCGAGGGCGGTGAAGGGTTCGTCGAGGATCCACAGCGGCGGGCCATCCAGGTACAGGCGGGCCAGGGCCACGCGGCGCTGCTGGCCGGCGGACAAGGTATGGCACGGCACGTCTTCAAACCCCTTCAAGCCCACGGCAGCCAGGGCCTGCCAGATCGACTCGCGCGTGGCCGGGTGATGCAGGGCGCTGAGCCAACTGAGGTTTTCTTCGGCGCTGAGCACATCCTTGATCCCAGCGGCATGGCCAATCCACACCAGGTTGCGCGCCAGCTCCGTGCGTTGCTCATGCAGCGGCTTGCCGTTGAGGCGCACCTGGCCCGCCGTGGGCTGCATCAGGCCGGCCAACAGGCGCAGCAGGCTGGTCTTGCCACTGCCGTTGGGGCCGCTGATCTGCACCATGTCGCCGCCCGCCAGACGCAGTTCAAGGTGTTCAAACAGCATCCGCAGGTCTCGCTCACAGGCAAGCGCAACGGCTTCAAGTAGGGGGCTGGTCACAAGATCGCGGGCCTTTACGGTTCAAGTCGGCGGTGGAACGGCCGTTAAAGAGATGCACAATAACTGCATTGGCGGCCTGTTTTAGAGAGCTGGATCAATCAGTTGAGATGTTTTTGACACGCTCTTTGCAGACGGGCGGCATTATACATGCGATGCCCTACTCTAAAGAGGGCAATTTCCTTGAGACGGCGGCCACGATGAGCGGTGACATCAACCTTCCGACCCTTCCCCCCGCCCCGGCCACCGGGCCTCGGCCTGCGCCTGCGGTGGGTGAGCTGCTGAAACTGCTGGAACCCCAGACAGGCTTGATCGACGCCGGCAAAACCGTGAACGCCGAGGTGCTGGCGCTCAAGCAAGGCGGTGAAGCCTTTCAGTTGTTACTCAAGCTGACCCTCGAAGGTGGCCGGCAAACCCTGGTGCAGGCCGCCAGCAGCCAGCCGCTGCCCCTGGGCAGCAACGTCGCGGTGAGCCAGACGGCATCGGGCGACTTGGCGATCAGCCTGCAACAGGCCCTCAGCGCCAATGTCGCGGCCCTGACCCGCATCGACACCCAGCAGTTGCCGGTGGGCACCTTGCTGCAAGCCAAGGTGCTGACCTCGCAGATGCTGCCCCAGGGCGCCGGGCAACCGGCGCTGTACCGCTCGCTGGTGTCGGTGCTCAACAACGCCCTGAGTGGCACCACCCTGACCCTGGACAGCCCGCAGCCCTTGCGCGTCGGTAGCTTGCTCAGCGCCGTGGTGCAGGGCGCGCAGACCCTGGACTTCGTGCCCCTGAGCGGGCTGCGCGATCAACTGGCGGTCAGCCAGCAACTGGCCGCCCAGCAAAGCCGCCAGGCCTCGCTGGAGGGGGTGTTCAATGCCCTGAAAAACCTGCCCGATGACACCTCCGCACAATTGCGCGCCGCCGTGGAGCGCCTGTTGGCCGGGCTGCCGGATATGGCGCAGGTCAGCAACCCCAAGGTGCTGGCGCAGTTGCTGAACAACAGCGGCGTGTTCCTCGAAGCCAAGCTGCTGGCCGGGCAAAACCCGCAAGTGCCGCCGCTGGATATGAAAGGCAGCCTGCTGCGCCTGGTCAACGAGTTGCTGCCCGCCCTGCCTGCCAGCACCAACCTCAATGCGATCCTGGCCGCCAATACCCTGGCACAGATGCTGCCCAGCTTTGTCCGCAGCCCCCTGGGCACCCTCGGCCAGGTGGGCGCCCGCACCGCGCCGGGCGGCTTCCCCCTGCCCGAGCGTCTGCTGCAGCGCCTGGACGGTGAAAACAGCCTGGAAAACCTGCTACGCCTGGCCGCCGGCGCCATCTCACGCTTGCAGAGCCATCAACTGTCGAGCCTGGAACAAAGCGGCACCACCGCCGATGGCCGCCTGCAAACCACCTGGCAACTGGAAATCCCCATGCGCACCTTGCAGGACATCGTGCCGCTGCAGGTCAAGTTCCAGCGCGAAGAGCCGCCGCCGGACAAGGACGAGCCGGAACGCAAGCTCGAACGCGACGCGAAAAAGATGCTGTGGCGCGTGGAACTGGCCTTCGACATGGAGCCCCTGGGCCCGTTGCAGGTCCAGGCACAACTGAGCCAGGGCAAACTGTCCAGCCAGCTGTGGGCCACCCGCCCGTTCACCGCCAGCCTGATCGAAAGCCACCTGGGCAGCCTGCGCGAACGCCTGGTGTCGTCGGGCCTCAACGTCGGCGACCTCGACTGCCACCTCGGCACCCCGCCCCGGGGGCCGAAGACCGGGCTGGAACAACGCTGGGTGGATGAAACCGCATGAAAAACCCGACCCCACCGCGCCAGGCCATCGCCCTCAAATACGACGGCAAGGCCGCCCCCGCCCTGACCGCCAAAGGCGACGACGCCCTGGCCGAAGCCATCCTGAAGTTGGCGCGCGAACACGAAGTCCCGATTTATGAAAATGCCGAACTGGTGAAATTGCTGGCGCGCATGGAACTGGGCGACAGCATCCCCGAAGAGCTGTACCGGACCATTGCCGAGATTATTGCCTTTGCCTGGACACTCAAAGGCAAGTTCCCGGCGGGGTATGACCCGGATGCCGAGCCGGTGGAGCGGGATGTGACGGCGCGCGGGGATGATTACTAAAGCCCTGCGGGTTTACCCCAATCAAAAGTGTGGGAGCGGGCTTGTGTGGGAGCGGGCTTGCTCGCGATGGCGGAGTGTCAGTCAACTATTTATCAACTGACCCACCGCCATCGCGAGCAAGCCCGCTCCCACATTGGAACTGCGGTGGGCGCTGGGAGTGGGGCGACAAAAAACAAGCTGGCTTGCCGGCTCCCATATTGGAATCGGTGCAGGCTCAGCTTTTGTGCAATTTGCTCATCAACTGTGCCTCGGCCTGGGTCAGGCCGCAGGATTGGGTCAGTTCGTCCACCGTGGCGCCCATGCCGACCAACTTGGCCGCCTGGGCAAACGACAGATTGGCCGGGTCGCGCTGCTCCAGTGCCGACAGTTTGTCGGGCAACGGGGCGAGGATCGAGCGCAGTTCGTGCACGTCCTCCCCTACCCGCACGGCGCTTTGCTGGTAGTTGTCCACACGCTTGGCCATCTCGCGCAGGCGCTGGTCGCGCACGGCGTCGCGCTCGGCCTGGCGCAACGTCAGTTCGCGTTGCTGGCGCATATGGCGCAGCAATACCACCACAGTCCCGACCCACAGCAGGGCCAGGACGATTACCGCTACCTCAAGCATCAATCAGATGTTCTCCAGGTCCGACCACTCTTCTTCGCTCATCATCTTGTCCAGCTCAACCAGGATCAGCAACTCGCCGTTCTTGTTGCACACGCCCTGGATAAACTTGGCCGACTCTTCGTTGCCGACATTCGGCGCGGTCTCGACTTCCGATTGGCGCAGATAAACCACTTCGGCGACGCTGTCGACCATGATCCCGACCACTTGCTTGTCGGCCTCGATGATGACGATCCGCGTGTTGTCGTTGACTTCAGTCGGCATCAGGCCAAAACGCTGGCGCGTGTCGATCACGGTCACGACGTTGCCGCGCAGGTTGATGATGCCCAGCACGTAGCTTGGCGCACCCGGTACCGGCGCGATTTCGGTGTAGCGCAGTACTTCCTGCACGCGCATCACGTTAATGCCGTAGGACTCGTTGTCCAGTTTGAAGGTAACCCATTGCAGAATCGGATCATCCAAACCCTGTGCGGACGCTGACTTATTCATACCCCTGACCCCTTCAAATGCCGTTGAGAACGGCGTGTGTTCTTCTTGGGCAGCACCGTGGCGCTGCGTCTCACATCAAGTACGTGTGTTACCTGGCAGCTCTTTTACCGCGCCGCTGGCAATCAATTCAGCCAATTCGGCAACATCCAGCAGCGCGCACATATGTTCGATCACCGTGCCCGCCAGCCATGGTCGCTGGCCACGGTGGCTGCGCCATTTGATCTCGTTGGGGTCCAGGCGCAACGAACGGCTGACCTGATGCACCGCCAGCCCCCATTCGTAGCCCTGCACCGAAATCACGTATTGCAGGCCCTGGCGGAAATCATCGCGATAGCGGTCGGGCATCACCCAGCGCGCGGTGTCCAGCACCTTGAGGTTACCGGCCTGGCTCGGCAGGATCCCGAGGAACCACTCCGGCTGGCCGAACAATGGCGTCAACTCCTGGCCTTGCAGGGAGTAGATCGAGCCCAGGCACACCAAGGGCACCGCCAGGGTCAACCCGGCCACATCGAACAGCAGGCACTCGAACGACTCGGCAGCCCAGGACGGTCGACCATCGGTTTCTACCGGTGGCGGCGTAATGCTCGGCGGTCGATGCACCTCCGCTATCGGCGGCACCAGCACCAACGAGGCAGGCGCTTGCACGGCTAGGGCGGCAACCGGCACTACCAGCGCATCACGGGCCTGCTCTTCCAGGACCGCCCGTTGAAACTCATCCAGGCCAGCCTCGGCCTCGACCACAGGCACCGCCAACACCTCATCCAGTACCAGGATCGGCTCGGGCAGCACTTCCTCGGTCGCCTCCTGCAGCAATGCATCCAGGTAGGACTGCAGCGCCAGTTGCGGCCGGGTCTTGATATCGACAGGACGATTCATCTGTATGCCCACGCGCAAGCACCGTTAACCGTGTATTTAAAGGTTATCGGCGCGATGCCCCGCAGACTTGAATTTACATTCATTTCACGCCACCTGCGCCACAAGCTGCTGGGCCAGCAGGTGCTTGAGCAAGGCCCGGTACGCCAGCACGCCACGGCTTTTACCGTCGAATTGCGAGGGTGCCAGGCCGGCGCGGCTGGCGTCACGCAGGCGCGTGTCCACCGGGATATAACCTTGCCAGATGGTCTCGGGGTAGGCATCGCGCAATACGCGCAAGGTGCCGAGGGAGGCCTGGGTACGGCGGTCGAACAGGGTCGGCACGATACTGAACGGCAACGCCTGCTTGCGCGAACGGTTGATCATGGCCAGGGTATTGACCATGCGCTCCAGGCCCTTGACCGCCAAGTGCTCGGTCTGCACCGGGATCACCAACTGCTGGCTGGCCGCCAGGGCATTGACCATCAGCACGCCCAGCAAGGGCGGGCTGTCGATGATCGCGTAGTCGAAGTCCTGCCACAGTTGCGCCAGGCTCTTGGCGATCACCAGGCCCAGGCCGCTCTGCCCCGGCGACTGGCGCTCCAGGGTGGCCAACGCGGTACTGGAGGGTAACAGCGAGATCTTGTCGTTGCTGGTGGGCAACAGCAGTTGCCCGGGCAAGCCGGTGGGGACGTTGCCCTTGTGCAGGAACAGGTCGAAGCAACTGTGTTCCAGCACATCCGGGTCGTAGCCAAAATAGCTGGTCATCGAGCCGTGGGGATCCAGGTCGACAATGACCACGCGCTTGCCCGCCTCGGCCAGCAGGCCGGCTAAGGCGATGGAGGTGGTGGTCTTGCCGACCCCACCTTTTTGATTGGCAACTGCCCAGACTCTCATTCGGATTGTTCCTCCCGGCAGGCACTGGCTCGACCGAGAAATAGCACGAGGTTATAGAGCCGGTGACGGAGAATTGACGGCACTCCCACGTTCCGGCGGCGTTACGGGCGTCGGTGCAGTTTGTGTGCCAGCCCGCTTCATTGCTGCATCAGGTTGTGCATTGGCCGCGCCGGTGGCGGTCAGGCTGCGGCGCACATCAAGGTTGCGCGACACCACCAACACCACCCGCCGGTTGCGCGCGCGGCCTTCGGCCGTCGCATTATTGGCCACCGGCTGGAATTCACCATAGCCCACCGACGCCAGGCGTCCAGGGTTGACGCCCTGCATGGCCAGCATACGCACGATGCTCGCCGAGCGCGCCGACGACAGCTCCCAGTTGGTGGGGAATTGCGCGGTATGGATCGGCTGGTCATCGGTAAAGCCTTCGACATGGATCGGGTTGTCGAAGGGTTTCAAAATCGCCGCCACCTTGTCGATGATGCTAAAGGCAATATCGCTGGGCAGGGCATCGGCGCTGGCGAACAACAGGCTGGAGTTGAGCTCGATCTCCACCCACAGCTCATTGCCGCGAACAGTCATCTGGTTGGAGCTGATCAAGTCGCCAAACGCCGCGCTGATATCGTCGGCGATGCTCTTGAGCGGGTCGCTGCCACCACTGATGCCGGCGTCGGTCTCGTCGCTGTCCTTGACCAGGGGTTTGGCCGGGGTCACGGTCTTGGGCCGCTCGTCGCCAATGGGAATCGGCTTGAGGGCCCGGTCCGAGTCGGTAAATACGCCGACCAGGGCTTCGGAGATGACCTTGTACTTGCCTTCGTTGATCGAGGAAATGGAGTACATCACCACAAAAAAGGCGAACAGCAAGGTGATGAAGTCGGCATAGGACACCAGCCAGCGTTCATGGTTGACGTGTTCTTCAGGCTCGCGGCGACGACGGCTCACAGGCAATACCCCCCATCAATCCATGAAGCCCTGGAGCTTCAATTCGATGGAACGCGGGTTCTCACCCTCGGCAATCGACAGGATGCCTTCGAGCAGCATTTCCCGGTAGCGGGACTGGCGCATGGCAATGGATTTGAGCTTGCTGGCAATCGGCAGCAGCAACAGGTTGGCACTGGCCACGCCATAGATGGTGGCGACGAACGCCACGGCGATGCCGCTGCCCAGTTGCGATGGGTCGGCCAGGTTGCCCATCACGTGGATCAAGCCCATCACCGCACCGATGATGCCGATGGTCGGCGCGTAGCCGCCCATGCTTTCAAAGACTTTGGCCGCATTGATATCGCGGCTTTCCTGGGTATAGAAATCCACTTCGAGGATGCTGCGGATGGCTTCCGGCTCAGCGCCATCGACCAACAGTTGCAGGCCTTTGCGTGCATAGCTGTCGGGTTCGGCATCGGCCACGCCTTCCAGGCCCAGCAGGCCTTCCTTGCGCGCGGTGAGGCTCCAGTTGACCACGCGGTCGATGCCGCCGGCCAGGTCCACCCGCGGCGGAAAAACGATCCACACCAGGATCTGCATGGCCCGCTTGAACGAGCTCAGGGGCGACTGCAACAGCGCCGCGCCGACGGTGCCGCCGATGACAATCAGTGCCGCCGGGCCATTGGCCAGGGCACCCAGGTGGCCGCCTTCCAGGTAGTTGCCGCCAATAATGGCAACAAACGCCAGAAGAATCCCCACCAGGCTCAACACATCCATCAGTGACAGGCCTCCACCAGGTACTTGCCGATGTCATCCAGGCTGTAGACCGCGTCGGCCAGGTCGGCCTTGACGATGGCCATGGGCATGCCATAGATCACGCAGCTGGCTTCGTCCTGGGCCCAGATCGAGCTGCCGCCCTGCTTGAGCAGGCGCGCGCCTTCACGGCCGTCGGCGCCCATGCCGGTGAGGACCACCGCCAGAACTTTGTCGCCATAGGACTTGGCCGCCGAACCAAAGGTGATATCCACACACGGCTTGTAGTTCAGGCGCTCGTCACCCGGCAGGATTTTCACCGTGCCACGACCATCGACCATCATCTGCTTGCCACCCGGGGCCAGCAACGCCAGGCCTGGGCGCAGGATGTCGCCGTCTTCGGCTTCCTTGACGCTGATGCGGCACAGCTTGTCCAGGCGCTCGGCAAAGGCCTTGGTGAACGCGGCGGGCATATGCTGGATCAACACGATGGGCGCCGGGAAGTTGGCCGGCAACTGGGTCAAGACCCGCTGCAAGGCCACCGGGCCGCCGGTGGAGGTGCCGATCGCCACCAGCTTGTAGGCCTTGCGCTTGGGCGCGGGCGACGTAGCACCCGGCGCCGCGGTACGGGCCGGGGCCACGGCAGGCCGGGCCACCGGAGCCGGCGCCGTACGCCCGAAAGGGCTGCTGGCCGCTGCCGGCGCGGCCACGGGGGCCGGCGCCGCCGGGGCGCGGAAGCTGCTGCGGTTGCTGCGCGAGATGCTGTGCACCTTCTCGCAGAGCATCTGCTTGACCTTTTCCGGGTTGCGCGAGATGTCTTCAAAATTCTTCGGCAAAAAGTCCACGGCGCCAGCGTCCAGCGCATCGAGGGTCACCCGGGCACCTTCGTGGGTCAGCGACGAGAACATCAAGACCGGGGTCGGGCAGCGTTGCATGATGTGGCGCACGGCCGTGATGCCATCCATCATCGGCATCTCGTAGTCCATGGTGATCACGTCTGGCTTCAATGCCAGGGCCTGATCAATCGCCTCTTTGCCGTTGGTGGCCGTACCGACCACCTGGATGTTGGAATCCGCTGAAAGAATTTCCGAGACGCGGCGGCGGAAAAAACCCGAATCGTCCACCACCAGAACCTTGACTACCATAACCACTCCGTTAGGCAGGGCGAGGGACAACCGCCCCGCCCAGCCAGAATCAAATACGCCGTGCGGCGTAACGCTTGAGCATGCTCGGCACATCGAGAATCAGCGCGATCCGACCGTCACCGGTAATGGTCGCACCCGACATGCCTGGCGTGCCCTGCAGCATCTTGCCCAAAGGCTTGATGACCACTTCTTCCTGGCCGACCAATTGATCGACGACAAAGCCGATACGCTGGGTGCCCACGGAAAGGATCACCACATGGCCTTCGCGCTGTTCTTCATGAGCGGCAGACGCCACCAGCCAACGCTTGAGGTAGAACAAAGGCAGGGCCTTGTCCCGCACGATCACCACTTCCTGGCCGTCGACCACGTTGGTGCGCGACAGGTCGAGGTGGAAGATCTCGTTGACGTTGACCAGCGGGAAGGCAAACGCCTGGTTGCCCAGCATCACCATCAGGGTCGGCATGATCGCCAGGGTCAACGGCACCTTGATGACGATCTTCGAGCCCTGGCCCTTGGTCGAGTAGATATTGATCGAGCCGTTGAGCTGGCTGATCTTGGTCTTCACCACGTCCATGCCCACGCCACGGCCGGACACATCGGAAATCTCGGTCTTGGTCGAGAAGCCCGGGGCAAAAATCAGGTTGTAGCACTCGGTGTCGGTGAGGCGGTCGGCGGCGTCCTTGTCCATGACCCCGCGCTTGACCGCGATGCCGCGCAGGATATTGGAGTCCATGCCTTTGCCGTCATCGGTGATCGACAGCAGGATATGGTCGCCTTCCTGTTCGGCCGCCAGGATCACCTTGCCCAGGCGCGGCTTGCCGCTGGCTTCGCGCTCTTCGGGGGTTTCCACGCCGTGGTCGACCGCGTTGCGCACCAAGTGGACCAGCGGGTCGGCCAGGGCCTCGACAAGGTTTTTGTCGAGGTCGGTTTCTTCACCCACCAGTTCCAGGGCGATCTCTTTTTTCAACTGCCGGGCCAAGTCACGCACCAGGCGCGGGAAGCGCCCGAAGACTTTCTTGATCGGCTGCATGCGCGTCTTCATCACCGCGGTCTGCAAGTCGGCAGTCACCACGTCGAGGTTCGACACGGCTTTTTGCATGGTTTCGTCGCCACTGTTCAGGCCCAGGCGCACCAGACGGTTACGCACCAGCACCAGCTCGCCCACCATGTTCATGATGTCGTCCAGGCGCGCGGTATCGACCCGCACGGTGGTTTCGGCTTCACTGGCCGGGGCTTTGTCGGCAGGTGCCGGGGCACGGGCCGGTGCGGCGGGAGCCCGGGCAGCAGGCGCAGGGGCCGGCGCGGCGGCCTTGGCGGCAGCGGGGGCCGGCGTGGCCACGGCGGCAGTGGCTGCTGCGGCAGGTGCCACTTCAGAGAACTTGCCCTTGCCGTGCAACTCGTCCAGCAGGGATTCAAATTCGTGGTCGCTGATCAGGCCATCCGCCGCCGGCGCGGCAGGGGCAGGCGCCGCAGCAGGGGCAGCAGACGCGGCCGCCGCCGCAACGGCCGGCAAGGCATCGGCAGCAAACGAGCCTTTGCCATGCAACTGATCCAGCAGGGCTTCAAATTCGTCGTCGGTGATGTCGGTGCTGGCCGGTGGCGCAGGTTCCACAGGCGCCGGGGCTGGCGCCACGGCGTCCGGGGCGAACTGGCCCTTGCCGTGCAACTGGTCGAGCAATGACTCGAACTCGGCGTCGGTGATGTCTTCGGTGGTCGGCACCATGGGCGGCGTAGCCGCTGCCGGCACCGCTGCCGGCGCTTCTGCCTCGGCCTTGACGGCATTGAGGGAGTCCAGCAACTGTTCAAATTCGCTGTCGGTGACGTCAGGCTCGGCAACCGGTTCGGGGGCCGCAACCACCACCGGGGCGGCGGTCAGGGCAGCCGGTTCTGCCAGGCGCGCCAGGGCGGCCAGCAGTTCCGGGGTGGCGGCAGTAATCGGTGCACGTTCGCGCACTTCATTGAACATGCCGTTGACCGCGTCCAGGGCTTCAAGGATCACGTCCATCAATTCCGAATCAACGTGCCGCTCACCCTTGCGCAGGATGTCGAACACGTTTTCGGCGATGTGGCAGCACTCCACCAGCTCATGGAGCTGGAGGAAGCCGGCGCCCCCTTTTACAGTGTGAAAACCGCGAAAAATTGCATTGAGCAGGTTCGCATCATCCGGTCGGCTTTCCAGCTCGACCAGTTGCTCGGACAACTGCTCTAGAATTTCGCCGGCCTCTACAAGGAAATCCTGAAGGATTTCTTCATCGGCGCCGAAGCTCATATTGCGTGCTCCTTAGAAGCCTAAACTGGACAGCAAATCGTCTACGTCATCTTGACCTGACATAACGTCTTCACGTTTATCGGCATGAATCTGCGGACCTTCACCCTTGGCGAGGTGTTTTTGTGGATCTTTTTCCGAGAGGATCGCTTCGCGGTCGTGTTCGATACCGGCAAAACGGTCGACCTGACCGGCCATCAGCACCAGTTTGAGCAGGTTGCTTTCCACTTCGGTGACCAGCAGGGTCACGCGCTTGATCACCTGGCCAGTGAGGTCCTGGTAATCCTGGGCCAGCAGAATGTCATTGAGGTTGCTGGAAACCGTGCGGTTTTCCTGCTCGCTGCGGGCCAAAAAGCCTTCAACCCGACGCGCCAGCTCGCGAAACTCTTCAGCACCCACTTCGCGCCGCATGAAACGGCCCCAGTCAGCGCTCAAGGCCTTGGCCTCGTTGGCCATGCCGTTCACCAGGGGCGTGGCGTTTTCCACCAGGTCCATGGTGCGATTGGCTGCCGCCTCAGTCAGCCTGACCACATAGGACAGGCGTTCGGTGGCATCGGTGATCTGCGAGATTTCCTCGGCCTGGGGCATGTGCGGGTCGATCTGGAAGTTGACAATCGCACTGTGCAACTCACGGGTGAGCTTGCCCACTTCCTGGTACAGGCCGCGATCGCGGGTCTGGTTGAGCTCATGGATCAACTGCACCGCGTCGCCGAACTGGCCTTTTTCAAGGCACTCGACCAACTGGTGAGCGTGTTTTTTCAGAGTCGACTCAAAGTCTCCCTGTGATGTTTCTTTATGCTCCATAGCTCCCCCGTGACGACATCAGCCGTGGATGCGTTCAAAGATCTTTTCGATCTTCTCTTTCAAGGCCAATGCAGTGAATGGCTTGACCACGTAACCGTTGACCCCAGCCTGGGCGGCTTCAATGATCTGTTCACGCTTGGCTTCGGCGGTCACCATCAACACCGGAAGGTTGCGCAGTTTTTCATCGGCGCGCACATGGCGCAGCAAATCGATACCGGTCATGCCAGGCATGTTCCAGTCGGTTACCAGAAAGTCGATGCTCCCGCTGTTGAGGATCGGAATCGCCGTAATGCCGTCATCCGCCTCGACCGTGTTAGTGAACCCAAGGTCACGCAACAGGTTTTTTATGATCCGCCGCATCGTTGAGAAGTCATCAACGATGAGGATTTTCATGTTCTTGTCCAATTCGACCTCCAAGCAGTCTTAAACGCGTCCAGCACCTGGGCGCGCCATATCATTCAACAGGCATTACACAAAAAGGACTGCTGGGGCACACCACGAGCCGTTTCCGCCCGGCTTGCGCCCTGACGGTTATCACCCACATTGTCCCCACACTGCCTGTCAGCGCGCTCGCCACTCTCCCAAACGCCCCCGCAAGCGGGCCGCGCATTGGCTATGAAGCTGGCTGACCCGCGATTCGCTGACCCCCAGGACCTCACCGATTTCCTTGAGGTTCAGCTCCTCATCGTAGTACAGCGCCAACACCAGCCGCTCACGCTCCGGCAAATTGGCAATCGCGTCCGCCAGGGCGCCCTGGAAGCGTTCATCTTCCAGGTCGCGGGAAGGCTCCTGGTAAGCGCTCGCGCCGTCCTCATGCAGCCCTTCATGCTCGCCGTCCTGTAGCAGGTCGTCGAAACTGAACAGGCGGCTGCCCAAGGTATCGTTCAAAATCCCGTAATAATCATCGAGACTCAATTGGAGTTCGGCCGCAACTTCGTGATCTTTAGCGTCGCGACCGGTTTTTGCTTCAATTGAGCGAATTGCGTCACTCACCATCCGGGTATTGCGGTGGACCGAACGCGGCGCCCAATCACCTTTACGCACTTCATCGAGCATCGCGCCACGGATACGGATACCCGCATACGTCTCGAAACTCGCACCCTTGCTCGCGTCGTACTTGGTCGACACTTCAAGCAGGCCGATCATGCCGGCCTGGATCAGGTCTTCGACCTGGACACTGGCGGGCAGGCGTGCCAGCAGGTGGTAGGCAATGCGCTTGACCAGGGGCGCATAGCGCTCGATCAATTCGCCCTGGCTGTCACGCGCCGATTTCTTGTAAAGGTTATAGCCGCTGGCTGTCATAGCACCGGTCCTGCACTCGTCTGATGCACCAATCGCTCGACGAAAAACTCCAGATGCCCCCGGGGATTGGCGGGCAGTGGCCAGGTATCGACCTTCTGAGCAATTGCCTTGAACGCCAACGCGCATTTCGAACGAGGGAACGCTTCATAGACTGCACGCTGCTTTTGCACAGCCTTGCGCACACACTCGTCATAGGGAACTGCACCGACGTATTGTAAGGCCACATCGAGGAAGCGATCTGTGACCTTGGTCAACTTGGCGAACAGGTTGCGCCCTTCCTGTGGGCTCTGGGCCATGTTGGCCAGCACGCGGAAGCGGTTCATGCCGTAGTCGCGGTTGAGCAGTTTGATTAGAGCATAGGCGTCGGTGATCGAGGTGGGTTCGTCGCAGACCACCAGCAACACTTCTTGCGCCGCGCGCACGAAGCTGACCACCGACTCGCCGATCCCGGCGGCGGTGTCGATCACCAGCACGTCGAGGTTGTCGCCGATATCGCTGAAGGCCTGGATCAGGCCGGCATGCTGCGCCGGGCTCAGGTGCACCATGCTCTGGGTGCCGGAGGCGGCCGGGACGATACGAATCCCCCCCGGCCCCTGCAACAGCACATCGCGCAGCTCACAGCGGCCCTCAATGACATCGGCCAGGGTATGTTTGGGCGTCAGTCCCAGCAGAACGTCAACGTTCGCCAGGCCCAGGTCGGCATCCAGCAGCATGACGCGGCGGCCAAGCTCTGCCAGAGCCAGGGACAAATTCACTGACACGTTAGTTTTCCCGACGCCACCTTTGCCGCCGGTCACCGCGATCACCTGTACGGGATGCATGCTGCCCATGTTCTTTCTTTACCTTGTCTTGCTTAGCCGCAGGCTACATAGGGTGGCCGCGGTAGCAGACCCTCGATGTAGGTACATTGCACTGTGTTGCATGTTGCCTTCAGCCGACCCGCTTGGCTGGGTTGTGATAGAGGTCGGCGAACATATCCGCCATCGCCTCTTCACTGGGTTCATCCTGCATTTGCACACTGACCGCACGGCTGACCAACTGATGACGGCGCGGCAGATGCAAGTCATCCGGGATCCGCGGCCCGTCGGTCAGGTAGGCGACCGGTAGTTCATGGCTGATAGCCAGGCTCAACACTTCGCCCAGGCTTGCCGTTTCATCCAGCTTAGTCAGGATGCAGCCGGCCAGCCCACAACGTTTGTAGCTATGGTACGCAGCCGTCAGCACCTGTTTTTGGCTGGTGGTTGCAAGTACCAGGTAATTCTTCGACCTGATCCCGCGCCCGGCCAGGCTTTCCAGTTGCATACGCAGTGCCGGGTCGCTGGCTTGCAGGCCGGCGGTATCGATCAGCACCACGCGCTTGCGCAGCAGCGGGTCGAGGGCATTGGCCAGGGACTGGCCCGGGTCGACATGGGTCACCGGCACATTGAGGATCCGGCCCAGGGTCTTGAGCTGCTCCTGGGCACCGATGCGGTAGCTGTCCATGCTCACCAGGGCAATGTTGTGGGCGCCGTACTTGAGCACATAACGGGCAGCCAGCTTGGCCAGGGTGGTGGTCTTGCCCATGCCGGCAGGGCCGACCATGGCAATCACGCCACCTTCTTCAAGGGGCTCGATTTCCGGGGTCTGGATCATCCGTGCCAGGTGGGCCAGCAGCATGCGCCAGGCCTGGCGGGGTTCTTCGATGCCGGTGGTCAGTTCCAGCAGGTCGCGCGACAACGGGCCGGACAGGCCGATGCGTTGCAGGCGACGCCAGAGGTTGGCCTGTTGCGGCTTGCTGCCCTGCAACTGGTTCCAGGCCAGCGAGCCCAACTGCACTTCCAGCAGTTCACGCAGGCCATTGAGTTCAAAACGCATCGAGTCGAACACGCGCTGGTCGACCGCAGCAGCCGGTGCTGACGCAGCAGGCCGCGGCGGCTCGACGAAGGTCGGTTCTACCAGTGGCTCGGCCGCAGTCAGCGGCAGGCCGGCAAACAATTGGCGGTTGGTGCTCGCATCGCTGTCGCCGCGCATGCTCAGCTCGGCCTGGGCCGAGACAATACGCGAGGCGGTCTTGCGCAACTCGTCTTCGAGTTCCATGTTCGGCACGCGCGGCGCCAAGGCCTGGGGTTTGTAATCCAGGGCAGCCGTCAGCTCGACACCGCCGGCAATGCGACGGTTACCGATAATCGCTGCGTCGGCGCCCAGCTCATCACGAACCAGCTTCATGGCCTGACGCATATCGGCGGCGAAAAAACGCTTTACTTGCATAACCCACTACCTCAGCCGTTGGGCCCTACTGTCGCGACGATAGTCACTTGCTTATTGTCAGGAATTTCCTGGTAAGCCAAAACGTGCAAATTCGGTACTGCCAGGCGTCCAAAGCGCGACAACATCGCGCGGACCGGGCCTGCCACCAGCAGAATCACCGGTTGGCCCTGCATTTCCTGGCGCTGTGCGGCGTCGATCAACGAACGCTGCAACTTTTCAGCCATGCTTGGCTCCAGCAGGACGCCTTCCTCCTGGCCCTGCCCGGCCTTCTGGATACTATTGAGCAATATTTGTTCCAACCTGGGTTCCAAGGTGATCACAGGCAGCTCGGAGTCAAGCCCTACAATGCTTTGGACGATGGCACGCGACAAACCGACGCGCACCGCCGCCACCAGCGCGGCAGTATCTTGACTCTTGGCGGCATTGTTGGCGATAGCCTCGGCAATGCTGCGAATGTCCCGTACCGGCACCTGTTCGGCCAGCAGCGCCTGCAGCACCTTGAGCAGCTGCGACAGCGACAACACCCCCGGCACCAGCTCTTCAGCCAGTTTAGGCGAGGCTTTGGCCAGCAATTGCATAAGTTGCTGGACTTCTTCGTGGCCAATCAGCTCGTGGGAATGCTTGTACAGAATCTGGTTGAGGTGCGTGGCAACCACGGTGCTGGCGTCAACCACGGTGTAGCCCAGGGACTGCGCCTGGCTGCGCTGGCTGACTTCGATCCACACCGCGTCCAGGCCAAAAGCCGGATCTTTGGCGGTTATGCCGCTGAGGGTGCCGAATACCTGGCCGGGGTTGATCGCCAGTTCGCGGTCGGGGTAGATCTCGGCTTCGGCCAGGGTCACGCCCATCAACGTCAGGCGGTAGGCGCTGGGGGCCAGGTCGAGGTTGTCGCGGATGTGGACGGTGGGCATCAAAAACCCCAGGTCCTGGGACAGTTTCTTGCGCACGCCCTTGATCCGCGCCAGCAACTGGCCGCCCTGGTTGCGATCCACCAGGGGGATCAGGCGGTAGCCGACTTCCAGGCCGATCATGTCGATGGGGGTCACGTCATCCCAGCCCAACTCCTTGGTTTCCTGGGCGCGGGCCGGCGACGGCAGCAAGTCCTGCTGGCGTTCTACCTCTTTCAAGGCCTGGACCTTGACCGCATTCTGCTTCTTCCAGAACAGGTACGCACCGCCGGCGGCCAGGGCGGCCATGGTCAGGAACGAGAAATGCGGCATGCCCGGCACAATGCCCATGATCGCCATGATGCCGGCGGCCACGGCCAGGGCCTTGGGCGAGGAAAACATCTGGCGGTTGATCTGCTTGCCCATGTCTTCGGAGCCGGACGCACGGGTCACCATGATCGCCGCCGCTGTCGATAACAACAGTGATGGCAATTGCGCCACCAAACCGTCACCGATGGTCAGCAAGGCGTACACCTTGCCGGCATCGCCAAAGGTCATGCCGTGCTGGAAAATACCCACCGCCATGCCGCCGATCAGGTTGATAAACAGGATCAACAGGCCGGCGATGGCGTCGCCGCGCACAAATTTGCTGGCACCGTCCATCGAGCCGTAGAACTCGGCCTCCTGGGCCACTTCAGAGCGGCGGGCCTTGGCCTGGTTCTGATCGATCAGGCCGGCGTTGAGGTCGGCGTCGATCGCCATTTGCTTGCCGGGCATGGCGTCGAGGGTAAAGCGTGCGCTCACCTCGGAAATCCGCCCGGCGCCCTTGGTCACCACCACGAAGTTGATGATCATCAGGATCGCAAACACCACGATACCGACCACGTAGTTGCCGCCGATCACCACCTCGCCGAAGGCCTGGATCACCTTGCCGGCGGCGGCGTGACCGTCCTGGCCGTGCAGCATCACCACCCGCGTGGAGGCCACGTTCAGGGCCAGGCGCAGCAGCGTGGCAACCAGCAAAATGGTAGGGAAGACCGCAAAATCCAAAGGCCGCAGCGCGTACACGCAAACCAGCAGCACGACGATGGACAGGGCAATGTTGAAGGTGAAGAACACGTCCAGCAGGAACGGCGGCATCGGCAACATCATCATTGCCAGCATGACCAACAGCAACAACGGCACACCCAGGTTACCTCGCGAGAGGTCCGTCAGGGTGCCACGGGCTGTGTTGAACATATTAGAGCGATCCACCGGTATTCCTCGTCACCTTGAAGCAAACTTTTGACGCCAAGAGGCGTCCTGAAGGCGGTATTGCAAGAAGCCTTCCAACTTTTGCTTCAGGGACGAGATCGTTCCCACGCGCTGCGTGGGAATGCCGCTAGGGGACGCTCCGCGTCCAGACTGTACAAGGGTGACGCGGAGCGTCACGGGATGCATTCCCACGCGGGAGCGTGGGAACGATTAGACGTCGAGATCGAGATCGTTCCCACGCTCTGCGTGGGAATGCCGCCAGGGGACGCTCCGCGTCCAGACCGTGCAGGGTGACGCGGAGCGTCACGGGATGCATTCCCACGCGGGAGCGTGGGAACGATCATCAGAGTAGCTGCACGTTTCCCGCCTGCTTGCCTTTTGCGCCGTCGATAACGTCATAGCTCACCCTTTGCCCCTCTTGCAGAGACCGGAATCCCCCGACTTGAATGGCTGAGTGATGAACGAACAGATCCTCTCCCCCATCGTCTTGTGTAATAAACCCATAGCCCTTTGATTCGTTAAACCACTTCACCGTACCCGTGGCCATTGCCCCTCTCCCGAAACTGCGCCTGTTTGCGGCCTATCAAACCGCGATGCACAGGTGCCGGATACTGTCAAAGTTGACAGGTCGGCAGAGAGTTGGACGAACGGTATGCGCCAGTACAGGCACCAACAGACTCAGGAATCGCGGCGCAAATCCGGCGGAATCGGCAAGTCCTTGAGCGGATCCGGGCGCTTGCCCTTGCCGGCACGGTATTGGCGGATCTGGAATCCGGCGGAATCGGCAAGTCCTTGAGCGGATCCGGGCGCTTGCCCTTGCCGGCACGGTATTGGCGGATCTGGTAGACATAGGCCAACACCTGCGCCACCGCCAGATACAGGCCGGCCGGGATCTCGTGATCGAGGTCCGTGGAGTAGAAGATCGAACGCGCCAGCGCCGGCGACTCCAGCAGCAGGATATCGTTGGCCTGGGCGATTTCGCGGATTTTCAAGGCGGTAAAGTCACTGCCCTTGGCCAGCAACAGCGGCGCACCGCCCTTCTCCGCGTCGTACTTGAGCGCCACGGCGTAGTGGGTCGGGTTGGTGATGACCACATCGGCGTCGGGCACCGAAGCCATCATCTTGCGCTGGGACATCTCCCGCTGCAGCTGGCGGATGCGCTGCTTCACTTCCGGCTTGCCTTCCTGGTCCTTATGCTCGTCGCGCACTTCCTGCTTGGTCATCAGCAGTTTCTTGTGGCTTTCCCACAGCT